>JAQYWP010000485.1 GCA_029379285.1 Rhizonema sp. PD38 | reverse complement strand
ACTCAACATTTTATTATATTAATCATCCAATTTTCTAGAGTCAGAGTTAAATTTTTTGTGACTCTATGATGAGAAATGTCACCTTTTATATTCAGCGCTGTACGTTTGTCCCTGCAAGTCATAGTTGCCCCTTTCAAAGCGTGAGAATATTGTTAACTCATGCCCCAAATAGCAGCTGTCGGCGATTGTCTTCGACGCCTCAGGAAGGCGATCACTCTTGTTTCATTTTTTCAAATATGATTACACTAATCTCCACAGATGTTCAATGTCGCAATTGAAAAGAGCGAATTTCCACATAGCTCGTGTTACGACAAAGTCTGCCGGATAAAATCCTCTATCCGGCGAGCGAGTGCGCCTGTTCTTTCAGAATAAGCGATCGCAACATGCATAAGCGATCGCCTACCCAGCGTTTCCTGAAGAAGCATCGCCCATCGCCATGCGGAGCTTGCACCTCATGTCTCTACCGCCTCCTCCCCACACACATCATTTTATTTTTGTCAACCCTCTTTTAGAAGAATCTCTCCTAAAACCCTTTCTCCACATGATTTTTGCGATTGTTAAGAAAGATGCGGGTAATGGATAGCCGCTTGCGGGGAGGGGTTGGGGGTGAGGTACAGTGATTACGGAAAGTACGGTTAATTAACCGTACATGATATAAGTCCTAAAAATATTACGTGGGTAAGAATCCATGCCAAAAACTGTTATTAAACGTTCTCGACAGACAGCGCAATATTTTATTGAAGACTTGGGCAGTGGAATTGAACTAGAGATGGTGCTGATTCCTGGCGGCAGTTTTCTGATGGGGTCGCCAGAAGATGAACCTGAGCGATTCAGCGATGAAAGTCCTCAGCATGAAGTAACCATTATACCTTTTTGCGTGGGTAAGTATCCAGTCACTCAAGCACAGTGGAAAGCAGTAGCGTCTCTCCCACAAGTTAACGAGGAACTCGACGCTGATCCATTTCACTTTAAAGGAGAAAATCACCCTGTTAAGCGAATTTCCTGGTTTGATGCTGTCGAGTTTTGCGATCGCCTTTCCTCGCACACTAAAAGATTATATCGCTTCCCGAGTGAAGCGGAATGGGAATATGCTTGTCGTGCTGGAACTACTACTCCATTTCACTTTGGTGAGACAATTACAACTGATTTAGCAAATTATCGAGGTACAGATGAAAAAGAAGGTAAATGGTCAGGTTCTTATGGTCAAGGTCCTAAAGGGATTTACCGAGCGGAAACAACACCTGTTGGGAGCTTTGGCATAGCGAATGCCTTTGGGTTATACGATATGCATGGGAATGTATGGGAATGGTGTGCTGACCATTGGCATGATAATTACGAAGGAGCACCCAAAGACGGAAGCGCGTGGTTAGATGATAATGATAATCAAAAGCATATGCTGCGAGGTGGTTCGTGGTACGACTTTCCTCGGAACTGCCGTTCGGCGTGTCGCGACGGCTACGTTGCGGGCAGCAGGATCGTCAGCATCGGTCTTCGTGTTGTGTGTGCTGCTGCGTGGGATGAGTAGCCCTTTATACTTTTGACCTTTTATCCTTTACCTTTTTTTCTTTTTCCTTTCTCGCGAAGCGAGCTTAAAAATTTTTTTGAAAAATGGACGAATTACCAATCATTCAAAAAACCTATGATTTAATCAAATGGTACATACCAATTCTCAACCGTCTCCCACGGGATCATAAATTTCTGCTGGGTGACCGGATGATAACTGGACTGTATAATTTGTTAAATGATTTAATTATAGCTAAATATGCTCCCAATAAATTAGCTAAATTAGAATCTTTGAATAGTAGGTTAGACATTTTACGCCATCAGACCCGTCTTTTAATAGACTTTTAACTCATTAAAGTTCAACGCTACGAATATGCGGGACAACTCATCAACGATATCGGCACAGACTTGGGAGGATAGATTAAACAACAACGCAAGCGACAAATATTTGAAACGCAACACGGAGCTAATTTTTTAGGTTTTCGGATTTTACCTGATCGTATTCGAGTAAGGACAGAGAACTTAAGACGCGCTAAATGACGACTGAGGCGAATGCAACGAGAGTATACTCAAGGTAAGATTAAAGAGCAAAAAATATCGTAATCCGTTCAAAGCTGGTTTGCTCATCTAGAACACGGCGATACCTGGAGATTGCAGCAACAGATATTTGCTACTGTGGTTTTTGCCAGAGAGTGAAGACGGGACAGGCACCCCCGAATGCTGCGCGGAGGTTCGTGGAACAACAATCCTCAAAACTGCCGTTCAGCGTATCGCAACAACAACGATGCGGGCGACAGGAACAACAACATTGGTTTTCGTGTTGTGTGTGCTGCTGCGTGCGCTCTTCTGTACCAGAACTGGCGAATGGGAATTCGTCGGGCGTGTCCTTAGGAGAGTCCAGACCTGTTCCGGTGATGCTGGTGACAGTATCCGAAAATCAAACCTGGCGGGGTAGCTTGGTAAGCGTTAAGCTGAACAGCTGCCCTACTTTTAAGGGTGTAAGGGCTTAAGGGCAGCCGTTTGGGCAAATGGCATTTGAAACCTAAGATAAAATCCATCCTCCCAAACTTAATTTTTCAACAGCCATTCCCAAATTATGCTACAAACAATACAAGCTAGAGACATTAGTCTTTATGAATTAGAAGAAAAATTTGCTCTACAACTGGCTCAAGAGGAACAATTCTTCACAGAATGGACAGATAATTTACCATTACTGACTGAGACAGAAAAGCTATCTTTAAAAAGACTAAAAAGCAACTATTTAAACTTAACTAAACGTCGTCCAATGTCAGAAGAGGCAGTCAAAATGGTAGTGCTGTCTCCTTTACTAGATTTAGCTGGATTTTATCAATCACCTTTTGAAATCGAAACCGAAAAATCTCTAGAAATTTCTGCTGAAGATGATAGCGTTATCGTTAAAGGTAAGATTGATGTTTTGATAATACAACAGCGCTTTTGGGTACTCGTCATCGAATCCAAAAGTACAAGATTTGATGTGTTAACTGCGCTACCTCAAGCACTCGCTTATATGCTTGATACTCCTAATGTTGAACAGCCTACTTTTGGTTTACTCGTCAATGGTCGAGAGTTTGTTTTTGTGAAGCTGCTTCAGCAGGGACAACCGAAATACGCTCGCTCTTTTGCTTTATCAATTGAAAAAGAAAATGAATTGCAATAGGTATTAAGTATATTTAAACACCTTGGTGAATTGATGCTGAGTAACTAGTAAGTTTGTAGTTGCGCTTCAGCGCTCATATCTGGGGAGCTGAAGCGCAACTACGAGCCTGAATAATTCTCCCTCCGTAGCTCGCGATACAGGCGCAGCACATAAGCACCAGCTGGAGTTGCTTGAAATTGCTTAATTTCAGATACCATTTTGGTTGGCAATGTCTCCACAGGCTTCTTCATTGGGTGTTCTGGAGGAGATACAGCCCCAGCCGCGAGTGCCGCGAAAGTCAAGTCAGCAGCAGAAAATTTATCTCCAACCAAGTAGTTCCGTCCATCAGCTAGCAATTCACTGACTTTCTCAAAAATGCTTTTAATTTGTTCGTGAGCTTGTGCTGCAGACTCCGGGTTGATATTTAATTTTTGGCAGGCAAGTTTCCGCATAAATGGGAAAACAATTGGAAATAATGCCTGTTCTACAAAGGGCGCATTGTGACACCAATTTCTTCGCATCAACTTTTGATCGTTCATGACGCCGAAGTAACCCCAAAGACGTATAGCAGGACCAAGCTGCTCGTCAAATAAATTTTCCAATTCTTCTACTTGTCGGCGCAATTCAGGATCAGTAGGGTATAGCTTGGCGTTGGCTGGAGCAATTTTATCCAGGTATTTTAAAATCTCAGTTGAGTCAGTAAAGACCTCTTTTTTAGTCACAAGAACTGGAGTTGTTTTTCCGCCGACACGACCTGTTGCGAATGAATGAAATGGTGGCATGTGCGGCTCTTCCACATAAGGAACTTGCAGTTTTGTCAATGCCCATCGTGCCTTTTCGCAAAAATGACTGATAGGAATAGAAATCAAGCGAAATTTTTGTTCTTGGGTAGGAGAAAAGTGATTCATGTTACTGAGGATGGCATTAAATCGGTTTACGAAACACTCATGAAGCTTGGTTCCTGAATAAGGGCGATCGCACAGTTTTCACTATATGCCCAGATAATTGCCTTGCCAGTCTCCAGTCAATACACTCGTCAATCAAAATATTCACACTCTAGCCAGCTTTAGAATCTGCGCTTGTGCAGCTTCCAAAAAAGCAATCACCTGTTCTCGCTTGACTGTAGGAAACCCTTCTAAAAAATCATCAATAGACTCCCCCGCTTTCAAATAATCCAGCAGGGTTTGCACTGGCACCCGTGTTCCGGCAAAGACTGGCGTACCACTTATTACATCTGGCGATGCAGTAATGATTTGTTGACTCATCATCTCTTTCCTTCAGCATTGCTAGGCTATACGTATTTTAGAGGATGCTCACTGCTGATAGATCGTCTATCTCCCGCCCATTTATGGCGATCGCCGTACCCCTTCAATCAGGAGCTGACGTACAACGTACAGCAGTTACGACTGAATTTTTGGGTAGTGTAGAGACGACATGATTGAAGCGTCTCTACATGGGTTGAAGATTGCATGATTTCTCCTGACAATTTCAAATTTAAGACCATTCGGTTTGTTAATCGAGAAAAAATTTATTGTGCTTAATCCCAATTTGTGCTTCCAACAAAAATGGTTGCCCCACTCTCTAGTTGACTGTCAGCAGAAGCATTGACAATCGCACGGGCGAAGTCTTCGACGGTGGGGAGAAAACCTGCATGTTCGCGGCGAGACTCTATCATACCGGGATTATGGCGCTCCATCAGCTTAGGAGTGATAGTACCTTCAATCATGTCACCGCTAACCACCACCAGTTTAATGCCGTTCGTTGTCAGTTGGGGTATACGAGATCTTAAAGCCTCTTCACCAGCTTTTTTACTTTGTGCCACAGGTTCGTAGACTGGATAAACTGGCTTGTCACCGTAGAAGTGAGCTAAATGACTGGTGACGAAAACAATACGTCCACCGACTGGCATCAGCGGCAAGGCAAGTTCGACAGCACGTACTTGGGCAGTGTGGTTGAGTTGCGTAGCATAGTCAGCAGCTTTATCCTTTTCCATTCCACCACTGGCATTGAGAATCAGGAGATCCAAGCGAGAAAACTGCTCTTTTACAAGCTTGATCATCTCTCTCATTTCGTGATCATTTGTGAGATCAGCTTGAGCAAGTAAGGCGTGGCAACCGTTAGTACGTATGGCGTTAGCGACTTCAAGAGCGCGTGAATTTTTGCTCTTGAAGTTGATGACTACATTAGCCCCACCGAGAGCCAACATCTGCGCCACGCTTGCACCTACGCCTCGCGATGCTCCTGTTACTAATGCTACTTGACCGTGAAAATTGCTCATCGTTTTACTTAAGCATATTAAGTGTTTTCAGACCAATCGGTTTTTTTTCTGTAAACGAAATTGTAGGAAGTTTATTTGCTTTACTAGTGGTTTATCTGATTAGTTTTAAGGGAGTTTGTTTTCAGCGATTTAGCGCTCAATTTCAAGCACTAAAGTGCTTACTACGATCACTACATTCGTAATTCGCTTTCTAGATGATTATTCAAATGGTTGATCACTCTTTTCAGATGAGTTGAGTCTCCATAAAGCTTGCTCATCATCACTGCTCCCTCAAGTGAAGAAATAATGATGGTTGCTACTTCATCAGCATCTACAATTGGACTAACTTCTCCTTTTTCTATTCCTTTGGTTATCACTCGACAAATCATGTCCCGCCAAAAATCCATCGCTTGTTGAGCGCTTTTCCTTAAAGCCGGATGTGTATCATCACTCTCAACAGCAGTATTTAGCAGTGGACATCCTCCTTTAATCAGGAGAGTATCTGGATGATCTATATAAATGCGAAATACATTAATGATCGCCTGCAAACGCTCAACTGCATGATGTTTGCTTCGCAACGCGGCTCGATGGTATCGGCTGATTTGAGCGATCGCAAAGTTGAAAGCTTGTAGTGCTAACTCATCTTTACTTTTGAAATGATTGTAAATACCTCCTTTTTGCAATCCCGTCACACGCATTATGTCTGAGATAGACGAACCAGCATATCCCTGTTGATTAAACAGTTCTGCTGCTTGCTGGAGAATTTTTTCTTTTGTTTCTTCGCCTTTGGACATTGAGAGTGTTTCAGACCGATTGGTCTTAATTAGTTTAACTAGATGAGTGGTTTGCCGTCAAGCTCTTTGCTTGGGGATAGTATGATTAACAATCGCGATTGCTCCCACAAAAATTATGTTATCGACCGCAGTTGTTGTCAAAACCTAAATAATATTACTTATTAACGAATCCACGAGAAGCTTAAGCAAAGAACCGATGTATCTAAGTGGTTCAATTTTTAGATTATCAGGACGTAGCTGTGCGAGGTATTTTTATACTCTCAGCAAGCGTTAGTGCAGACATTGAAAGAAGCTAAGGAATGAAGATTAAATAAGATCCATAATTATGGGATCTGCGGCACTGCTGTATAATTCCATTGCGGCAAATAATCGTCAAATACAATCTCCATCATCTGCTTAAATTCATCTGTGACCTTGCGACCAGTCTTGTATATGCCATCTAAGATCGTTGTAAACACCTGAAGCCCTGACTTTGTCT
>JAQYWP010000484.1 GCA_029379285.1 Rhizonema sp. PD38 | reverse complement strand
GTTCTTGAGTAGAGATGTAGTTCGGGTAAGAACTAATTCTAACTCTTTCCTCCCCTGCTTCCCCTGCTCCCCCTGCGAATCTAAACCGTAGGCGACTGGGGAACTCGTTGGGGGTTCGCCAACGCTTCCTAACTATTGCTTTCGGTATTTTGTAGAGTTGTTTCAAAATTCATTCTCTGCTCGGCGTTCCGTAAAAAATAGCCACTCATCATTGCGTTCGCAAGAAGGCGACCGAAGTTTTCTCGACTCGTAGTAATGCTTGTATCAAAGTGTTCTCTTGGCAAGTTTCCCAACAAACCTATAATATTCCGTTCCATTACCTGAAATACTTCGGGAGAAGTCGGTTTGGACAACTGGGTGACGATTTCCGGACTTAAAGATTTGATGTACTGCCAGAATACATCGCTGGGTTCTGACTCACTATTAAAAAATTCAGAGACACGATTTGATTGGTTACTCACTTTTTGCCTCCTTGATCACCACATACACAATTTAAGTGACTTGAACCAAAACTCTATGTTTTAATGCTCACTCCATGCAAGAGTCGCTCCTAACTCTATTCCTAACGCTGTCTTAGCTGGCTAAATATTCGTTAATATCAGCTTTAGACTTGCGGAGTTTAGCTAAGGCTTCTCGTTCTATCTGTCTGACTCTTTCGCGGCTGATATTCAGAATTTCACCTATTTTGGCAAGGGTGAGCGCTTGCCCATCAATCAAACCAAAGCGTAAAGAGATAATTTCCCTCTGCTGCTTTGTTAATTCCCCCATTAAGCTCTCTAAATCATTTGATAAGGAAGATTGTGTGACGTAATCTTCTGGGGAAGCTCCTGGATCTTCCAACATTTCTCCAAGTTCAGTATCGTAGTTATCACCTAAGCGCAAATCTAAGGATAGAGGCAAACGCGCTTTTTCCATGTATTCTCTCACTTGGCTTGTCGTCAATTCTAATTCTTTCGCTAATTCAGAAGCTGTAGGGGCACGTCCCAGTTTTTGGGATAGTTGGCGCTGTGCCTTTTTAATCTTATTTAATTTTTCAATAATGTGAATGGGTAGGCGTATAGTACGACCTTTCTCAGCTATAGCACGAGTAATCGCTTGGCGAATCCACCAATAGGCATAAGTAGAAAACCTATAACCTTTAGTAGGGTCGAATTTTTCTACGCCTCGTTGCATTCCGATAGTGCCTTCTTGAATTAAGTCAAGTAAATCGACGTTGCGCTTGATATATTTTTTAGCAATTGACACTACAAGCCGCAAATTGGCTTCCACCATCTTGCGTTTGGCGATCTCTCCATGAGCGATCGCTCTAGTTAGCTCATCTGGTTCTAGCTCTGTCGCTTTTGCCCATTCTTCTAGAGTTGGTTGACAACCTAATTGCATTGCCAGCGACTCCTGCTGTTGCTGCAAGACAGTTGCGCGTTGCACTTGTTTTCCATAGGAAATCTCTTCCTCGTGGGTTAATAGTGGCACGCGACCAATTTCACGCAGGTAAGTCCGCACGAGGTCCGTAGCTGTCTGAGCGGTCTTCATGGTACTACTCTTTAATAATGATAAGTTTAATAATGGTTCAATAACTATATAGATGCCTGTTCAATGCTGTTTAACCAACAATTTTGCCAACACTTAGTTTACTTTAGAGCTGGCACTTCAACCAACCTTGCGGCTAATTGTAAGCAAATTTGACTTGTTAGTGCTATAAGCTCTCATTATTTTTGCTTTTTTCAAAGTACCTGTAATAAAAAGATATAAATTGGTTATTCTTGATAGATTATTATCTATTGTAACATTTCTGAGAATTATTTAACTACCTAGTAAGGTAGAGTTTTATAATTTTCTCATTTCTTGAAGACTGAAAATAGCCGCAACGCAGAGGGAGAGAATAATGACTTTTTTACCTTCCTTGTCTCCTGTACAGAGGCTCAGCTTTGCTGCGTCTGTACAGGAGATCTCGCGATCGCTACTCCCGACTAACAGTGTAATCTTGGATAACTTTGACATCCAAGGTTGTATTTTGTAGGGAACGGATGGCGGAGACGGTAGCTTTTGCTCCAGCAATGGTAGTAAAAATGGGTATTTTGTAAGTCAAAGCAGTGCGACGAATAAGTCTACCCTCAGTTTGGGCTTCTTCTCCAGAAGGGGTATTGATAATTAGGTGAATTTTGTGGTTTTTGATTGCATCTAGGACGTGGGGACGACCTTCATGTAGTTTTAGTACTAACTCAACATCTAATCCATGATCTAGGAGAACGCGACGCGTACCATCGGTTGCCATCACAGAAAAGCCCAAAGCGATAAATTCTTTAACAACAGGGACTGCTGCTGCTTTATCGCGATCGCTCATTGACACAAATACAGTACCGGAAAGAGGTAGACGCTCACCCGCAGCCATTTCCGCTTTAGCAAAGGCACGTCCAAAATCGCTGTCAATGCCCATAACCTCGCCAGTAGAGCGCATTTCCGGTCCTAGTATTGTATCCGTACCAGGGAATTTATTAAACGGCAATACAGCTTCTTTCACCGCAATGTGGGCTGGAATAATTTCTTGGGTAAAGTTTAATTCTTCTAGAGTTTTCCCTGACATAATCAAGGATGCGAGTTTCGCCAAAGGCACACCGATCGCTTTAGACACAAACGGTACAGTCCGAGAAGCGCGGGGATTCGCTTCCAAAATATAAACTTGGGTAGCAGATGTAACATATGCCAATGTGGATGCTGCCGATGACTCATCAGTCATATTCGTTGTTTGCTCTGTAGCCAAACCCACAACAGCAAACTGAATGTTCATCAGTCCCACCACCTTCAGCGCCTTTGCCAGTTCCACTGTCCAAATCCGAATTTGATCGAGAACTGTTGGTGGTAGGGAAATGGTGGGTAAAGAACAAGCTGAGTCTCCAGAATGAATTCCGGCTTGTTCGATGTGTTCCATAATACCACCAATTGTCACCTGTCCTGTATGGTCGGCGATCGCATCCACATCCACTTCGATAGCATTTTCCAAAAACTTATCGATTAGAATGGGATGTTCCGGTTCCACTTGAACCGCAAAAGTCATGTAGCGTTCCAACTCCGCGTCGGAATAGACGATTTCCATGGCGCGTCCTCCCAATACATAGCTGGGACGCACAACTACCGGATAACCAATGCGTTGAGCCACAATCAACGCATCCTCATAACTCCGGGCAATGCCATTCGGTGGTTGAGTTATATTTAATTGTTTGAGAATCTTCTCAAATTTTTCCCTGTCTTCTGCCATGTCGATTGAGTCAGGCGAAGTTCCCCAAATTTTGGGAGTTGACGATTGTTCACTTTCAATCCTAACTTTGTTAAGATATTCCTGTAATGGAACCGCCAACTTAAGTGGTGTTTGTCCGCCAAATTGAACAATGATTCCGACTGGATTTTCCGCTTCAATGATGTTCAGCACATCTTCTTTAGTTAACGGCTCGAAGTAGAGGCGATCTGAGGTATCATAATCAGTGGAGACTGTTTCTGGATTGGAGTTGACCATAATTGTCTCATACCCTGCCTCTTTAAGAATATAGGCGGCGTGACAGCAACAATAGTCAAACTCAATTCCCTGTCCGATGCGGTTAGGGCCACCTCCCAAAATCATCACCTTGGGTTTTGTGGTGGGTGTGATTTCTGTCTCTTCTTCATAGGTGGAGTAGTGGTAAGGAGTAAACGCCTCGAATTCGGCAGCACATGTATCCACTGTTTTGTAGACTGGGATGACGCCTAGTTGTTGACGATATTGCCGGACTTCATCTTCACTCGTTTTGCTGGCAAAGGCAATTTGGCGATCGCTAAAGCCCTGACGCTTCACATCATACATATCCGCTTTTGTCAAGCTTTGCAAAGGAGTTCGTTTGATAAATTTCTCCACCTCCAGCAGTTGCTGCATTTTATCTAAAAACCACGGATCGATACCTGTTAGCTCGTAAATTTCCTCAAGACTCATTCCATGCTGCATCGCATGACGTACAAAGAAAATTCGTTCGGGATTGGGTGTGCGCAATTGCGCACGAATTTGTTCGCCGCTGGGTAATTTTTCTTTTATATCGCAACCCCAACCAGCACGCCCAGTTTCTAAGGAACGCAGTGCTTTTTGGAAAGACTCATTGAAAGTCCGCCCAATCGCCATAGCTTCGCCCACTGACTTCATTTGGGTTGTCAGCACTGGTTCGGCATTGGGGAACTTTTCAAAGGCGAAGCGGGGAACTTTTGTTACCACATAATCAATTGTCGGCTCAAAGGAAGCTGGTGTTTTCTTGGTGATGTCATTTTTTATTTCGTCCAAGGTATAACCGACAGCAAGCTTTGCCGCCATTTTAGCAATGGGGAAACCAGTCGCTTTGGAAGCCAAAGCTGAACTGCGGGAAACACGGGGATTCATCTCGATCACAATCGTGTCCCCGTTGACGGGATTGACGGCAAATTGGATATTAGAACCGCCAGTTTCCACGCCAATCTCGCGGATAATTTTAATTGCCATATCCCGCAGCCGCTGGTACTCTTTATCTGTAAGAGTTTGAGCTGGAGCGACGGTGATTGAATCTCCGGTATGGATACCCATCGGATCGAGGTTTTCGATTGAGCAGATAATCACAACGTTATCTGCCAAGTCTCGCATCACTTCGAGTTCGTATTCTTTCCAACCAATTAAGGATTGATCGATCAAAATTTGCGATACGGGACTGGCATCTATACCCACTTGTGCCATTTCTGCAAATTCTTCTTCATTATAAGCAATGCCACCCCCAGTACCACCCATAGTGAAAGCCGGACGAATAATTAGAGGGTAGGTGCCAATAGCTAGAGCAATCTGTTTTGATTCCTCTAATGATGAAGCTGTGCCGCTAGGACAAATGTTCACCCCGATCTTTGACATTGCTTCGCTAAACAATTTCCTGTCTTCGGCTTTTTCAATGGCTGGTAACTTAGCGCCAATTAACTCGACATCGTACTTTGACAACGCTCCATTTTTCGATAAAGCCACGGCGAGGTTGAGGGCAGTTTGTCCGCCCATTGTTGGTAGTAGGGCGTCGGGGCGTTCTTTAGCGATAACTTTTTCGACCAATTCTGGTGTGAGTGGTTCAATATATGTGCGATCGGCTGTTTCCGGATCTGTCATAATTGTGGCAGGGTTGGAGTTGACTAGCACCACTTCATAGCCTTCTTCTCGTAACGCTTTACAGGCTTGGGTGCCAGAATAATCAAACTCGCACGCTTGTCCAATCACTATTGGACCAGACCCTAGTAGTAAAATCTTCCTGATATCATCACGGCGGGGCATAGTCTTTGCCTTGGAGTACGAGAACATAAGTCCTGATTATTTTAACTCCGTCTGGCAAAAGTCTTCACAAGCCCCCGAAGATGTGACTGACGACTGGAGCGCACATCAATCTGCGACTGCGTGGGAGAAAGCGTGTCCCTGTTCAGATATATGAATATAGCAATCCTAATTGATTTGTATGTTCAGATTGCCCGTTTTGGCTCATGTGTGGAATGGATTCTGTACTATTGCAGTTAATACTGCCCATCGACTCTAACAAGGATACCTTCACACTACCTCTATTGACCTTGAATCTCTCTAAGTCTGGCTAAAGCATCTTCAACAAAGACTTCATAGGGAATCTCTCTAGCAAGGTGAATAGCACGATTAAGCAAATCTACTGCCTCTTTTTCGCGTCCCAGTTTTAAGATAATTTTAGATGTGAAGTAGATGAGATTACGACTTTGGCTATACTTGTCACCAATTTGGGTATAAAGTTCTAACGCTGCCTGACAATACTCCAACCCCAAATTTAAATTTTCTTGTAAGATGCCAATCGCTTGTAAGGTATTTGCTTCACCCAAGCGAGAGCCAACTTCGCGGTAGAATGCCAATGCTGCTTCGTAGCGCTCTAAGGCTTTTATTGTTCTATAAGAGCGAAATTCAGCTTTACCTGCCCAATAGTAAGTTTCTGCTTTAGCAGGAGTTGCCACTCTATCTGCTCTGATTTGTTCTAGTAATGTTTTAATCAGCGATTCTAACTCGGCAATACGGAAATTATTTACCCATGTTTGTGCTACATCCCAAAGCTCACTGCCTTTCCACTCAGAGTCAACTACAACCAAGTGATATAGCCATTCAATTTGAGTTTCTGGCTGAGCAGTTATTGAACCTTTGCGCTCATTGCTTTTGGAAAAATACTCGGCTGCCCGCTCTGACAAAGTAATAAACTCATCTCGATCCTCATGCCACAAGCGATCTAACATCATCCGTCGAGTCAGTTCATGAACATTATACCCTCGTTCCGGAAACACTTCCACAAAAGGTAGGGTAAGTAATTCTTCATAAAGCTGAGATGCCTGTGTTTGCAGTTCTGGGCGGAGTGCTGCTAAAATATCTACATTAAACCAGTGAGGAATTGCTACTGCCCATACTGCTGCCGTCAATTCAGGCGAAAGAGTTGAGAGCAAACTTTCTGTCACAATCCAGGTGCGCTCTTCGTCTGTTTGTGCCTGCGCCAGCTTTGCTAGCAAACCGTTGTTCACTGCTCCTCTCTCGCTAACGTTGCTAAAGCTTTCTCTATATTAGCCGGATGCCCTTTCAACGTGTTCATGACTGCCCATACATAATCTTTATTTAAGGGGAGTTTCATGCTGGAGTTTGGACTAAAAGCTCAGGCTCAGAAAAAAGTACTTAGAGAATTAAAGA
>JAQYWP010000483.1 GCA_029379285.1 Rhizonema sp. PD38 | reverse complement strand
CCACCATGCAGTTGACTCATGCGCTGTTGTCCAACGGAATCCATGCGAGCATAGGTTTTCTGAGCAGAGGCGATCGCATCTGCATCCAAATACCGAATCAATTGATTGGCAGCATCCCAAGCTTCGCTCTCCGTTTCCCGCACAATCACATGCAAGCGAATACCAAACTGCAACTTCCGTCCTTGTTCCTCTGCAAGTCGGCGAACTGAAGCAATCTTTTCTGCAACTTGAGACGGTGGTTCACCCCAAGTGAGGTATACATCCACATGTTTGGCAGCAATGTGCTGGGCAATAAAAGAGGAACCGCCAAACCATAAAGGTGGATGGGGTTTTTGAATAGGGGGAAATAGAATCTTGCCATTGTGGATGTTGAAATAATCACCTTGGAAGTTAGTGACTTCACCTCCAACAATCTGTCGCCATACTGTTAAAAACTCATCTGTTAATCTGTAGCGATCGTCATGGTTCAGGTGCAAACCATCTCCTGCCAACTCTACGGGATCGCCACCTGTCACTACATTAATCAGCAAGCGTCCATCGGAAACACGATCAAACGTTGCAGCCATCCTTGCAGCAACGCCAGGTGATACCAAACCGGGACGCACCGCTACCAGAAAGCGCATCTTTTGTGTGTGAGTTACCAGCGTTGATGCCATAATCCAAGCATCTTCACAAGAACGACCAGTAGGTAACAAAGCGCCCGTGTATCCTAAATGATCGACTGCTTGAGCAATCTGGCGCAGGTAAGAAAAACTTACTGCCCGTCCGCCTGTCGCAGTCCCTAGGTAGCGCCCATCACCATGAGTCGGGATAAACCAAAGTAGATGCATGATGCTTATTCAGACTAATTGCAAAATTTTGCAGTTTATTTACGGTTATTTTATCACTTTACCGTATTTTCTTGAATTGTATCTATCATTGCACAGCCAACCACTAAAGACAGGACTTTTTTCAAACAAAACAGCATTTTAGCTACAGCTTTTAGGTAGAACTGCTGAGTGTTAACTTCTCACGCTTCTTCTTCTTGCGCTGATAACTTGGATTCCATTGCAACCAGTATCCTTCCAATGCTCTGGCGATCACATCTGCTAGCTTACCAAACAAGGCATACAGCAAGATGCTCAGCACCACTACATCTGTTTGCATAAATTCTCTAGCATTCATCGCCATATAACCGATCCCAGAGTCAGCAGCGATCGTCTCTGCGACAATCAGCGTTAACCACATGATCCCCAAAGAAAAACGCACACCAACTAAGATCGAAGACATCGCCCCAGGAAGAATAATCCGCCAAAACAAACCCCAGGCATTTAAGCCATAAACTTTTCCCATTTCAATTAATCCGGGATCGACGCTGCGGATTCCGTGAAAGGTATTTAAGTAGATTGGAAACATCACACCCAAGGACACAAGAAATAGCCTTGCTTCCTCTCCAATGCCAAACCACAAAATCACCAGAGGAATCAAAGCCAAATTAGGAATATTACGAAGCATCTGGAGAGACGTATCCAACAACTCTTCAGCAAGAGGAGAAATTCCATTAAGCACACCCAAGCCAAAACCAAGACTTCCCCCGATTAAGAAACCCATTGTTGCCCGCGTTGCACTGATGCTAATATTCCTAAACAGTTCCCCACTCTCAGCTAATTTGATTGCCGCACCCACGACACTTAAAGGAGCCGGCAAAATTCTGGTAGGAATCCAACCGATCATGGAGAATAATTGCCATATGAAAAGTAGTAGCAAGGGTACAACCCAAGGAATGACCTTCTGAATATGGCGATTTTTAAAATAGAACTTTAATTGGTATTTTTTCATCTGGAATTTTCACTTTTTAGCTAATACATCTTTGGGAAGAATTTCGGCATACTGTTCAGGTGTCAAAAATCCATCTCTAACATTAACCTTCTTTGGAAGAAATTTTAAGCTGTACCAAAGATCGGCAACCTGTTGCTGCTTGTTGATGGTTTTCTCAGTAATCGGTTGCAACCCATAATCGTACTTATCGTGCATCTTCTTAAGCGTAGGTATATCAAGTTGAGTGCTAGAAGAAAGTAGTTCTGCCACTTCTTGAGGATGATCTTTAGTCCAGATTTCGGCTTTTTGTAGTTCCTCAAGAAAGACTTTAATCACATCTGGATGAGCTTGGAAAAACTGACGTGAGGTCGAGTAAAAGTTACCAGTATCCCGTAACTTGCCGCCATCTGTGAGAACACGACCTACTTTCTTCTGTTCTGCTCTAGCGACAAATGGCTCCCAAATGAACCAGCCATCGAGTTTTCCTTGACTAAACGCCACATTTGCGTCTGGCGGTGGAAGAAAAACAGACTCAACATCGCTAAGTTTTAACCTCGCTGCTTCTAACGCTTTTACCAAGAGGTAATGACCAATAGAAGCTTTTTGAAAAGCAACCTTTTTGCCCTTTAAGTCGCTCACACTTTTAATAGGAGAATTGACAGGAACTAAAAGTGAGATTGCTTTGCCACTGGGAGGCATCGTAACCAAATAGACTAAGGGTGTACCTGCTGCTTGTGAAAAAACGGGAGGCGACTCTGCTGTGAGTGCAATATCAAGTGCGCCTGCATTTATGGCTTCTAACTGTTGTGGTCCTGCAGCAAACTCTGGCCACTCTAAGTTAAAACCTAGAGGTGCCATTTTTTTTTCCAAGGTGCCTTGCTTTTCTAGGACTGCTAAAGAAGTAAGTTGTTTTGAACGCACAATCCTCAACACTTGCTTCGCGGCGTTATTAGAAGAAACTACTTTTTGCTGAGTTGTGTTTGATGGTGTACCGCAACTTAATAGAATATTAGAAAGCAAAAGGCAGTAGCCAAGGAAAAATAAGAAGTAACGATGAGTTTTTCGCAGCCGTATCCAGGATTTAAACTTTTTTTTCAAACCTTGCATGAGTTGACGCTATTGAATGAAGAAAAAAGGGTGGGAATTACCCACCGTTTGGCAAGAGAGCAGGAAAACATGAAATTCTGAACAATTTTGGATTATCGATTGTGGCAACCGATTAACCGAAAATCGGGTAATGTAAAGAGGTGTTGGTCAAGCTGAAATTGCTAATCACACACTTTACTTTGACTACTGTTGATATGGGGTTCCACCCTTAAAGTGCGATCTTAATATGCGCCCGGGCTGACTACAGCTTCCGATGTGTAAAATATTCAAGGAACCTAAGTTGGGCTTGATTTCTTGTCAATCAGGAGTGGCGATGACCGCGTAACTCACTATAAAAAAGTGGGACTATTAAAGTTATCGAGTACCAGGAACGAAGTTCTAGAAAGATAAAATCGCGCTAGTTGCCGACACTTTATACTTGTATGCCTTGTAAGAGCGTCACGAATATTGGGTAACGATTGGTAACTCCTGGTTTAGTACCCAATTACCTATGTCTCGCAATTTGTAATCTACAGGATCGTGAAGCGTGAAGGTGCGTAGATCCCGCCAGTAGCGATCAAATCCATATTTGCTAGCGGTGGAACGGGTTCCCATTAATTCAAAGATGTTCGTCGTGATATCCAACCCCACTCTTGTCGCAAAAGCTTTGGCAGCAAAAACAGCGATGTCTGACGACAAGCCGCTAACGCGTCTACGCCACCTCTCCCCGTTCTTGAACAGTCACATTAATATCCTTCTCCCATGCTTGTTGTACTTTTGCGGCAGCTTGATCGGCGAAAGCAATGGCAGCTTGGAGTTCAGTCCACAGTTCACCATAGTGAAGCAAGATATAGGGATCAGCCACGATGCGATCTACCCCTGATGTGATCCAGGGTTTAGTATAGTTTGTGGTGTATTGTTTTGCAGCCACAAATGCTCCTTCTGCAATTCCCAGATATACATGGGTTTTGGTAAGCTGGGCGATGATTCCCAGAAATGTGGCAAAAGCACTATCAGGAGGATTGGGATGTCCTAAAATTTCATCTTTTTTCACCAAAACATTGTGAAATGTGAATGTATCACTATCCGTTCGCCGTTGCCCAATATTCTCCCAATCCTGATTGGAAACGACACCTTCCCGGCTTTTGGGAATGACAAATAAGAAAGGGTTTTCTGCGCCATCGCCCACAGCGCTAAAAACCCTCAGATCGGCAACATCAACACCTGTGCCGAAACTTTTAACACCATTGACTCGGAAATGTTCGCCGTCTGGACTAATTTTCAACCGAGTGTCCCGCGTGTTGATAGCATTAGCCCAAAACAAATTATTCCGTGATGTTTCCCAATAGTATCTATCCTTTTGCTCTGGTGTTCCCGAAACATGCGCCAAAGCAGTTAAATTAAGATGATTACCATACAATTGCCCAATAGAACCATCAGATGAAGAAAGTTTTTGGATAATTTTGAAGGCTTCTGCCCAAGTTGCCCCAATTCCACCATATTCTTTCGGTACCACCAACGGCAGCAAACCACTTTCACGCAGTCGCTGTACTTCCAAAGAAGGCTCTCCCGCTTTAGCATCCCGTTCCACAGCCGTTTGGGCAAGTTCATCAGAGAGAGTTGAAGCGATCGCAATCCAATCTTGATTTTGTTTAACTTCTAACAGTTGTACCATAATTGTTAATTGTTAGTTGTTTGGTATTACTGACTATTCATGTGCCAGTTATAGAGAACTCACTCTGTCTATCGGCTTCTGAGTACTGAAATATGCTTTGATCACTTTCGTATTTGCCCATCACACGCTGCAAAATGTGTTCTACTGTTTGGGCAAAGACTGCATTTCCCCTAGCTCTAGGACGCGGAAGGGAAATTGGAATATTCATAGCGATTTGACCGTTTTCCACTAGTACAACTCGATCTGCTAGAACCACTGCTTCTTCTACATCATGGGTAATCAGCAATGCAGTAAATTTCTGTTCAAGCCATAAACCTTCGATCAATTTTTGCATCTCAATCCGAGTTAAAGCATCTAAAGCACCGAGAGGTTCATCTAGAAGCAACAGAGAGGGTTTACTTGCCAATGCTCTTGCTAAAGACACCCGTTGGCGTTGTCCGCCAGAGAGTACAGCAGGCCAATCCTGAGCGCGATCTTCCAATCCTACAGAGCGGAGAACTTGTAAAGCATTTTGCCGCACAAACAGTTTCGAGCCAAGCAAGCCTAACTCCACATTCGCTTGTACCCTTTGCCAAGGCAATAAACGGGCATCCTGAAACATCATCCGTACCCTTGGATCGATCCGACAATCGGATTGTTTGTCATCCAAAAATACAGCCCCTGTATCTGGAGAGTCTAGTCCTGCAATCAGGCGTAGCATTGTACTCTTGCCACATCCACTGCGACCGACTATTGCGACAAATTCTCCTGGCATCACCTCAAAATCTATGCCTCGCAAGACTGGTAAAATTCCGAAGGACTTTTTCAGCCTTTCAAGTTTTAAATGCATTCCCCATTCAGATTCCATATCTGTCAAAAAAACCTCCAAGTATTAAGCCTTGCACAGGTAAAAACGTTAACTATAAAGTTAAGTCGGCAAGAAGAAACGTAACTAAGCAACAAAATGTAAAATATTAGAATTACCTTCATAGTTGGGTTTCCGCCTTGTAGAAGCGGAGCGGTGAGCAGCGCTGCAGGCGGGTTTCCCGCCGTAGGCGACTGTGAACCCGAAGGGCTTCAACGCAGAGTAGCCCAACTACAAATCAGTAATGATTTATTCGCACAGACTTACTAACTAACTCCTTAGCTCGAGTAGAACAGTGAACAGATCTCTACCCAGCGATAAATGCTATCGAGAGCCTTTATTGACACTGCTTTGTCCCGAACTTTTAAAGTGTCTGTTCAGATGAAAGTTTTGTTGAACAATGATTTTCTATGAATTTACGGTAAATGGACCGACTAATCGTATTTACTTTTCGCAGTATTGCATATCTTTATGGAAAAGACAAGTTTAATTTGTAAAAAAATGCAACATAAAAACTGATGCAGACAATAGACAAAGCATCTGTGTTGCGTCTCGACACTCGTATTTGAAAGTCACGCCTAATGCATAATACGGATTCAAATTACATTTATCTTAACAATTCTTTGCAAAATAGCTCTTTTATAATGAGAAGAATTATGCATTAACAAAATCTGCTCTCTGTAAATCAGACTTATTTGTTGCTCTTCGTTCTTTAATTAAGTGCAAGCAAAATCAACTTATGCATTAGTGAGATAGAAATGGGAAATACTTGCTCGCACGGAAATTGGCGCTAGTGTTTTACTTACGCATACAAGAGTTACAGCAATTTTCAGGTCAAGTCTGCGGGAGAGAAATTTCTAAGAGTGCGAGCTTTACGTAAATACACCACAAAAGTATCTCGTTTTGACAACTGCGACCCTCTATTCGTATTTGCTGTTTACGCCACGGAAGTTACTATTGAAGTCTGATTAGCCCCTTCAAATTCAGGTAATAAGTGCCAAATTAGCAAAACTATCCAAGGTGTTAACGGTTGCTTAGGCTCTGGAAGCGATCAAATCAATACGCTTCACACAATCAGAAATTACACGGATATACTATTAACAAAGTGCAAAAAGTATTAGATATAATTTTTCTTATTAAATCAGCGTATTCAGCATTTTTATTATTAGATATTGCGTAATATTTTAAAGAATAATACAAATAAAACGATTTATATAATTTTTATTATTATCTTGTAAAAGTCTATTTTTTTAAACTATTTAGGACTTACGCATTGACAGGAATCTGACTATGTGCCTTCAAACCCACTTTT
>JAQYWP010000044.1 GCA_029379285.1 Rhizonema sp. PD38 | reverse complement strand
CTACTGAGGAGTTTACCATTAATCAATCCGGTAATTTAGTTCTCGGAAATCACCTTAATTCCTCTGTCCCTTCCAAGCAGGAGCGAACGTACAGTGACAGGTCAAGATCATCAACAATTTGTCAATAAGTATTAGTGCTTAAACTATTGCCAAAACCGGGGTGGAAAACACAATTTTTAGGCTAGCGATGCCTACGGCGGGCTACGCCTACGCGTCATGTTAAAAAGGATCACTCATTTCTCCCTTAGAAACCCCGTACAATATTGAATTTAATACCCAACTTCCAACATAATTTCTATCGTAACTACTGTTTACAAAATTAATTTTGTCTTAACCTGTCACGAATGGTGCATGCTCGAGTCAGCATCGTTTGATTTTAGGACAACTGATTATGGTTGTGCGGGTGCGGCATTTATGGAATAAAACAACCCGTGAAGTGCAGTTTTATCTCATTAGTTTAGACTGCGATGCGAGCAAATTAGGGCAAGCTATCCGCCTCCATTGGAGCGTTGAAAATGGGTTGCATTGGACGAGCGGATGTTACGTTCAATGAAGACGCTTGCCGCGTTCGTACTGCTCATGCCTCCCAAAATTTGTCTTTACTGCGTCGAATTGCAATTAACGCTTTGAATTTAGAGCAATCGTTAAAGCGAAGTCATCGTCAAAAATCCCATCGAGCGGCTATGGATAACAATTATATGTTGACAATTTTAGCTGCTTGCTTCTCTCATCATAATGATGCTTTCAAACTCTATTGACAAGAGGGTTTGAAATGTGCTTACCTTGATTTAGCTCATGGGAAACATTTTGATAAGAGTATGCTCGCAACTTACGCTACCGCAGATGTTTTATCAAATGTTTATTCTTGAATTGCACTAAAACGACGGTGGGATTTTTAGCAATATAAGATTCCCGACAACTCTTACGAAGTCGGGAATTTTAGCCTGAAGCGCTTGCAGTTAACAAAAGTCTTCACCGCCCAAATTTAGTATAAAGATAAAGATTTCGCTTCAATAGCTATGCAGAAAGAAACAGCAGCACAAGTACTACTTCGCACCGCTCAAAGGTATTACAAGATTCGCCACTTAGACTCAGCTACAAGGAAATGGCTGATGGCATTGAAGCCTGAAGAGTTTGACGACGAATACAAGAAGATGACTATACAAGTAGCTTAATTTCTAGTATCTCGCCATTGAGAACTTTCACGTAATTGACTAATTCTTTGTAGATCGCTTGTTTATCTGGCCAAGATAATTCATTCCAATATCCAATGTCATCAAAGCAAATCGTTAATATTTTTACCAATTCAGTGCTTACCTGCTTTGCTACAACCTCTCTTTGCTTGAGTACCTGTATTTCTAATAAGGTTTCTTCAATTGCATTTTGTATGATCGGGTTTTGAGGCAACAGCCTCAGCGATTTTAGTTGCTCTTGCCTAGCGATTAGCTCAGGATCATCCTCTCTATTTGAAGATAAATTTGCTAATGTGTATTTCTGTATATCTTCATACCTTTCTACAAGGGCACTATCTACTGCACTGATGATATCTTCTAAATAAGTGCTGACTCTATTTTTGCAAAAAGAGTCGCCCAAGTTTTCGTGTTTTTTGCATCGAATTCTGTAAGTCTTCCATTTACGATTCAAGCAGAAACATTTGTATCTGCAATCTCCACAAATGATTTGACCAACTAAAGGAAGTGGCTCTTTGTTACTTTTCTTATTATTGCCATAGCTATATTTTGTTTTGTTATCTTCCAACTTCTTCAATATAAGTATATATTTCGCTTTTAAAATCAAACCTTGATGGGTACCCTCGTGTATCTCCCACACTTGAGGATTATTTAAGTTCCCATGCATATTATATACAGTATTTCCTTGTAAAACTGGGTTGGTCATCCAATATCTCAGTCCTGCTGCTGTCCATGAAATTCCGTAAGTATCTAGTACATATTTTGCCGTATTTCTTAATGTAGCGTTGCCGGATAAAAAATAGTCGATGATTTCCGATGCGATCGCCCAGTTAGTCTTACCAGATTCGTGCAGCGTCATATCGGGTGCATACTTTTCGTCAACCCGTCGATATCCAAAAGGGGGACGCGGGCTAGCTTTCTTCTGTTCGCGGAAATAGTTCAACCCGTGCTTAATCCGATCAGAAAGTAATCTCGATTCAAATTCCGCCAAACCTGCCATTTGATTAACAGAGAACCAACCAAAAGGCGATGTTGTGTCAACGGGAGCATCCAAGACAACCAATTTAACCTTATACTCTTCGAGAGCTACAAGCGTCCGATGGATAGTAATCACACTCCGTGCTAATCGGTCAATACGAGTGATCACAACTTCAGTTATCTTTCCCAGCTTGCACATGGCAAGCATTTTGTTAAATTCCTTCCGCTTATCTGAGCGCCCACTTTCAACATCTGAGAATATTAAGGCTGTACCTGCTTTCTCTACACGGGCTATCTGTTGCTCTAAAGCATTCCCTTCATCTTGTTCCCTTGTGGAGACTCTGACGTAACCTGCTCGCATAAATGCTCATTTAAGACTGACTCGTTTGTCAATCATACTCAATGGAAGTCGTATACTATTGGCAAGATAAGTACAGTTCTATAATTTATGAAAGCAATGAACCTAGCCTACCACCTTTTACTACCCGTAGAAATCGTCATTTAGAATCTGCTCAAGCGAAAAACGCCAAAAAACAAAGGTACCTTCTAATTTAACATTTCCACGGAATTCCCCTCCCTCTAAGCTCGACTTTATCTCAAAATTTGTGTTACTTTTGTAAAGCAGACTCTACCCGTTTGATGCTACACAGCAAAGCTCAAACTACCGTTCTCCACTTGGCTGCTGAACGTGGTGCTGTAGAAGACTTAGAACTCCATGAAGTAATGCTCACAGGTTTCCGTGGTGTCCGTTGCGTGGAATCTGGTGGTCCAGAACCTGGTGTTGGTTGCGCCGGTCGGGGTATTATTACTGCAATTAACTTCTTGGAAGAAAACGGTGCTTACCAAGACGTAGATTTCGTATCCTACGACGTGTTAGGTGACGTTGTGTGTGGTGGTTTTGCTATGCCTATTCGTGAAGGTAAAGCACAAGAAATCTACATCGTAACTTCTGGTGAAATGATGGCGATGTATGCTGCTAACAACATCGCTCGCGGTATTCTGAAGTACGCTCATAGTGGTGGCGTGCGCTTGGGTGGTTTGATTTGTAACAGCCGTAAAGTTGACCGAGAAATCGAACTGATCGAAACCTTGGCAGAGCGCTTGAACACCCAGATGATTCACTTCGTACCTCGCGACAACATCGTGCAGCACGCAGAATTGCGCCGGATGACCGTCAACGAGTACGCACCTGACAGCAACCAAGGTAATGAATACCGTACACTTGCTAAGAAGATCATCAACAACGATAAGCTCACCATTCCTACACCTATTGAAATGGACGAATTAGAATCGTTGCTGATTGAATTCGGTATTCTCGAAAGCGATGAAGAAGCAGCAAAATTGATTGCCGCAGACGCAGCAGCTCAAGTCGCTGTAAAATAACTCCCCACTAAAAGGAAAAAGGAAAGAACACCATATCTTACCTTTGACCTTTTACCTTTCATCTCCCCCAACCTCTGAGGGGACTTGTCGTCCCCTATTCCCAGATCCTAAAGAACTACAGAGACACAATATGACACCTCCAGACAAAGAAACTTTAGACTTAGATAATGCTGACCAAGCAAACATCGTTCAACAAAGAAAAGAAGTAATTAAAGAAGTTCTCGACGCTTACCCCGATAAAGCTAAGAAAAAGCGGGAAAAGCACCTGAACGTATATGAAGAAGGCAAGTCCGATTGTGGTGTTAAGTCCAACATCAAATCACTTCCTGGTGTGATGACGGCTCGTGGTTGTTCTTACGCTGGATCGAAAGGTGTGGTTTGGGGTCCAATCAAAGACATGATCCACATCAGCCACGGTCCCGTAGGTTGCGGTTACTGGTCCTGGTCTGGTCGTCGTAACTACTACATTGGCACCACAGGTGTTGACACCTTTGGTACAATGAACTTCACTTCCGACTTCCAAGAACGGGATATTGTGTTCGGTGGTGACAAAAAGCTCTTAAAGCTGATCGAAGAACTCAATGAACTCTTCCCTCTAAACCGTGGTGTCTCAATTCAATCTGAATGTCCCATCGGTCTAATTGGGGATGACATTGAAGCTGTCGCCAGAAAAGCATCAAAAGAGATTGATAAGCCAGTTGTTCCCGTGCGTTGCGAAGGTTTCCGGGGTGTTTCCCAATCCTTAGGTCACCACATTGCTAACGACATGGTTCGTGACTGGGTATTCACAAGAGCTGATCAGGCTAAGAAAGACGGGACATTGAACTTCGAGTCTACTCCCTACGACATAGCAATTATCGGTGACTATAACATCGGTGGTGATGCTTGGGCGAGCCGCATGCTATTAGAAGAACTCGGCTTGCGCGTTGTTGCCCAGTGGTCAGGTGATGGCACCATCAACGAGATGTTGATGACACCAAACGTGAAGATGAACCTGATTCACTGCTATCGGTCGATGAACTACATCAGCCGTCACATGGAAGAAGCTTACGGTATACCCTGGTTGGAATACAACTTCTTTGGTCCTACCAAGATTGCTGAATCCTTACGGGAAATCGCTTCCAAATTTGACGAAAAGATCCAAGCAAACGCTGAGAAAGTCATCGCCAAGTACCAGCCAACAATGGACGTGATTCTTGAGAGATATCGTCCACGTCTGGAAGGCAAGACTGTCGCCATGATGGTTGGTGGTTTGCGTCCTCGTCACGTCGTGCCCGCTTTCCAAGATTTGGGTATGAGAATGGTCGGTACTGGTTATGAGTTTGCTCATAACGATGATTACAAACGTACTACCCCATTCATCGAAAACGGCACTATCGTTTATGACGACGTTACCGCTTACGAGTTCGAGGAGTTTGTCAAAGCACTCAAACCCGACTTGATCGCCTCTGGTGTGAAAGAGAAGTACGTCTTCCAAAAGATGGGTCTTCCTTTCCGTCAAATGCACTCTTGGGATTACTCCGGTCCTTATCACGGTTATGACGGCTTCGCCATCTTTGCTAGAGATATGGATCTAGCTCTCAACAGTCCTACCTGGGGATTAATCGGTGCTCCCTGGAGTAAGAAGAAAGTTGAAGCTAAGACTCAAGCTAAAACTGAAGCGACAGTAGCCGCATAGAAGAGGAAAAAGTAGGGAGCGACGAAAATAAGGGCGTAACTGCCTACTCCCTACTCCCTTGTCACCTGTACGGGCGGGTTTAACAAGATATTGCCTTGACTCACGAATTATCTGAATTAAACCCGTCGCGCCAACTGTACGGGCAGGTTTAACAAGATATTACGTTAACTCACAACTTATCTGAATTAAACCCGCCCCTACACACCGCACTTAACCACGAACACGCTTAGAGACACGGACATGCCACAAAATCCAGATAAAATTCAAGACCACGTTGAGCTATTCCACCAGCCGGAATACCAGCAGTTATTTCAAAATAAGAAAGAATTTGAAAACGGACACACTTCAGAAGAAGTACAAAGGGTTGCAGAATGGACGAAGGGTTGGGAGTATCGTGAAAAGAACTTCGCTCGTGAAGCGTTGACTATCAACCCCGCCAAAGGTTGCCAACCCTTAGGTGCTATTTTCGCGGCTGTGGGCTTTGCAGGCACTCTACCTTTTGTTCAAGGTTCTCAAGGTTGCGTTGCTTACTTCCGCACCCACCTCACCCGCCACTACAAAGAACCTTTCTCTGGGGTGTCTTCTTCGATGACAGAAGACGCAGCAGTGTTTGGTGGACTGCAAAACATGATTGATGGCTTGGCGAATTCTTACCAACTCTACAAGCCGAAAATGATTGCTGTCTGCACCACCTGTATGGCAGAGGTGATTGGTGATGACTTAGGTTCGTTCATCGGTAACGCTAAGGATGCAGGTTCGATTCCACAAGACTTCCCAGTACCTTTTGCTCACACTCCCAGCTTTGTTGGTTCCCACATCACGGGTTACGACAATATGATGAAGGGTATTCTTTTGAACCTGACTGCAGGTAAGAAGAAGGAAACCAGCAATGGCAAAATCAACTTTATTCCTGGCTTTGATACCTATGTTGGTAATAACCGGGAACTGAAGCGGATTTGTAATTTGATGGGGATCGATCACACAATTCTGGCAGACAACAGCGACTATTTAGATTCACCCAACACAGGTGAATTTAATATGTACCCAGGTGGAACTCCGCTAGAAGAAGCAGCAGATTCAATTAATGGTAAAGTTACTGTTGCTCTACAGGCACACTCTACCCCCAAGACTCGCGAGTACATTGAAAAAGAGTGGAAGCAACCAACCGCAGTTGCTCGTCCTTGGGGTATTAAAGGTACTGATGAGTTCTTGATGAAACTCAGTGAACTAACTGGCAAACCCATTCCCGAACAACTGGAAATTGAACGCGGTCGTGCTGTGGATGCGATGACTGACTCCCATTCATGGCTTCACGGCAAGCGCTTCGCTATCTACGGCGAGCCAGATCTCGTGTACTGTATGGTGAGCTTTATGCTGGAAATGGGTGCTGAACCTGTGCATATTCTTGTCCATAACTCCAACGAAGTGTTTGAGAAGGAACTCAAAGAGTTGCTAGATTCTAGCCCCAATGGTAAGAGTGCTACTCTCTGGCCAGGAAAAGACTTGTGGCACATGCGATCACTGATGTTCACCGAACCTGTAGACTTACTGATTGGTAACACCTACGGTAAGTACCTGTCGCGCGATTGTAAAGTTCCCCTCGTGAGAATTGGCTATCCAATCATGGATCGTCACCACTTGCACCGTTACGCCACTATCGGATATGAAGGCGTGATCAACTTGCTCAACTGGATCGTAAATACGATCTTCGAGGAAATCGATCGCAACACCAACATTCCTTCTAAGACCGATATTTCCTTCGACCTGATTCGATAGAGGATCAGGAGTAGGGCAGATTTGACCGTTATCTGCTAAAACCTGCCTGTACAGCAATCACGATAGATTCTTGATTGCTCATCACGGATAACTTTCTAAACCTTATAGCGTGTCAACAAAGTAAAAAGTTAAAAGTAAAAATTCACCAGAAATTTATTTTAACTTTTTACTTTTTCCTTTTTATTGAGGAGGATATTATGGAATCAGTAACTCACTCTCATCATCATCACCATCCACCCAGCGCTCCAAAATCGAGAAAATTTGATATTCTCCATCCTTTACGTCGTTGGGTAGATGAATTCCCCATAAAAAATGAGCGTCTTGCCCATCTAATTTGCCAAACAATTCCTTGTTGCTGTCCTTTTGAGAGAACTCTAAAATTACTTGGGCGCACCTTCCACATTCCACCACTTTGCAAACTCAATCCCTTATACGACAATTTTGTAGGATTGCGTTTCCGGGCTTTAGCCCACCTTGCTGATGATTGTGGAGTGGATGTGACGAAATATATTTGCTAGTGCTTAATAGAGAATGGGTAATAGGTAATAGCTAATCGTTCTCATCACCAATTACCAGTTACCAACTACCAATTACTAATTACCAACTATAGAGAGATGAATATCAGCCAAGGCAAAATCAACGAGCTACTCACTGAGCCTGGATGCGAACATAATCAAGCTAAGCATGGGGACAAGAAAAACAAATCTTGCGCGCAACAACCCAAGCCTGGAGCCGCTCAAGGAGGCTGTGCCTTTGATGGTGCAATGATTGCCCTAGTGCCAATTACCGATGCAGCTCATTTAGTCCACGGACCGATCGCCTGCTCTGGTAATTCCTGGGGAAGTCGTGGCAGTCTCTCCTCTGGTCCAATGCTTTACAAAACTGGCTTTACGACTGATTTGAGCGAGAATGATGTTATTTTTGGTGGTGAGAAAAAGCTGTACAAAGCCATTCTGGACGTGGAAAAACGCTACAAACCCACTGCAGTCTTTGTCTACTCCACCTGCGTGACTGCTCTCATCGGTGACGATCTCGATGCCGTCTGTAAAGCTGCTGCGAAGAAAACAGGAACTCCTGTTATCCCCGTAAATGCACCAGGATTTATTGGTAGCAAAAACCTCGGTAACCGTCTTGGTGGGGAAGCTTTACTAGATTACGTTGTTGGGACTGAAGAACCAGAATTTACCACGCCTTATGACATTAACCTGATTGGTGAATATAACATCGCAGGTGAAATGTGGAACGTCACTTCGCTGTTGGAGAAACTAGGCATCCGAGTCTTGGCAAAAATTACAGGTGATGCTCGCTACAAAGACGTCTGCACCGCTCACCGCGCTAAGCTCAACGTGATGATCTGCTCGAAGGCGCTGCTCAACATGGCGAGAAAGATGGAGGAGCGCTACGGTATTCCTTACATTGAAGAGTCTTTCTACGGCATAGAAGACATCAACCGCTGTCTGCGGAACATTGCCGCTAAATTGGGCGATCGCGATCTGCAAAATCGTACAGAACAACTCATTGCTGAAGAAAACGCCGCTCTAGATATAGCATTGGCTCCTTACCGCGCCCGCCTCCAAGGCAAGCGCGTTGTGCTTTATACTGGTGGAGTGAAGAGTTGGTCGATGATCTCAGCAGCAAAAGACCTGGGAATCGACGTTGTTGCTACCAGTGCTAGAAAAAGTACTGAGGAGGACAAAGCCAAAATCAAGAGATTACTGGGTAAAGAAGGCGTCATTCTCGAACAGGAGAGTCCCAAGGAAATCTTGAAGATAGTTGCTGAGACTCAAGCCGATATGTTAATCGCAGGCGGTCGCAATCAATACACCGCACTGAAAGCCCGGATTCCTTTCCTCGACATTAACCAAGAACGCCACCATCCCTATGCAGGTTATGCCGGAATGGTGGAGATGGCACGAGAACTTTATGAAGCTCTCTACAGCCCTGTGTGGGAACAAGTCCGCAAGCCTGCACCGTGGGAAGAAAACGCGGGAACACAGACACATGGAGACACCGAGAATGAATATGTCTCAGCATCTTCTTCCACTTCTCCATTGGAGGTGTACTGATGGCAATTGTCATGACTCCGGAAAAGCCTGTTGTCGTTAATCCCCTCAAGCAAAGCCAACCTTTGGGTGCGACTTTAGCCTTTTTGGGATTAAAAGGGATGATACCTGTGATGCACGGTGGTCAAGGTTGTACTGCTTTTGCCAAAGTGGTACTAGTCAGGCATTTCCGTGAGGCAGTTCCTCTTTCCACGACAGCTATGACAGAAGTCTCTACAATCTTGGGTGGTGAGGAGAATGTCGAACAGGCAATTGTTACCTTAGCGCAGAAGTCAAAGCCAGAAATCATTGGTTTGTTTACTACTGGATTGACAGAAACCAGAGGAGATGATATGGAAGGTTTTGTTAAAGAAATCCGCCAGCGTCATCCCGAACTGGATAATCTGCCAATTGTGTTAGTCTCAACGCCTGATTTTAAAGGTTCTTTACAAGATGGCTTTGCTGCTGCTGTTGAGAGTATAGTTAAAGAAATTCCCCAAAAAGCTGATAAGCAAAAAGTTGGTCCCACGCAAGTCACGATTTTGCCGAGTTCTGCTTTTACGCCAGGTGATGTGCAGGAAATCAAAGAGATTGTTACTGCGTTTGGATTGAAGCCAATCGTCGTCCCCGATCTTTCAATTTCATTGGATGGTCACTTAGAAGATTCTTATAGTCCAGTCACAGTTAATGGTACCACCGTAACAGAACTGCGGCAAATCGGCGGGAGCGCCTTCACCTTGGTATTAGGCGAAAGTATGCGAGGTGCAGCGAAAATCCTGAAAAAGCGGTTTGACACTCCTTATAAGGTTTTTACTGAACTAACAGGATTAGAAGCTACAGATAAGTTTCTGCAAGCCTTGTCAGACATCAGTGGCATGGCAGTCCCAGAAAAATACTGCCACCAACGCCGCCAGTTACAGGATGCGATGCTGGATACTCACTTTTACTTTGGTTGCAAGCGAGTTTCCTTGGCACTGGAACCAGATTTACTATGGTCTATAGTTTATTTCCTGCAATCTATGGGAGCGCAAATCCATGCTGCTGTAACGACGACACGTTCTCCCATGCTGGAAAAACTCCCCGTCAAAAGTGTCACTATCGGTGACTTGGAAGACTTTGAGCAACTCGCAGAGGGATCTGACTTGCTGATCGGGAACTCCTACACAGCAGCGATCGCTTCTCGGTTAAAAATCCCTCTCTATCGTCAAGGCATTCCTATTTTTGACAGAGTGGGTAATGGTCAATTTACCAAAGTTGCTTATCGAGGTACCATGCAGCTTTTGTTTGATCTTGGCAATCTGTTTTTAGAGGCAGAAGAATCTCGAGTGAAGCATTAAAGAAAGTGATAAGTTAGCGTACCCTTGGGTTTTATTTACAAACATCTTAGCAAATAAGAAATAAGAGTGAAACCCAAGGGTACAGGAGGTGCGGAGTCAATACCTATTTATGACTCCCACTTCTAATTTATCATTTGTTTCTTCTTGCTCTGCACTCATAAATCCTCACTCCTAACCAAAGAAAAGGAATATCGGGATGAAAATTGCTTTTACAACAACGGACAGAGTTCATATTAATGAACATTTTGGTGCTGCAGAAAAAATAGATGTTTATGAAGTCTCTGAGGATGGCTCTGAGTTTCTAGATACTCTCTCCTTCGATGAAGAGCTTAAACAAGATGGAAATGAGAGTAAACTTGCAGCCAAACTTGATGCTCTTGCTGACTGTACGATTGTCTATGTTGTGGCGATCGGTGGTAGTGCTGCCGCCCGGTTAATCAAGAAGGGTGTGACACCAATCAAAGCGCGTTCCCAAGAAGAAAAAATTACTGACATTTTACAGAAGTTAGTGAAAACGCTAAAGGGTAATCCTCCACCTTGGCTGCGTAAAGCTTTACAGCAAAAATCTCACAGCTTTGAAGAAGAATTGGAAGAGGAAGCAACTGTATGATAGAGAATAGTGTAAATGGAGCAACCGCAACTGATGTCTTAACCTCGCCATTTATCCAAACCTTGGTACAACAAATCCGGGGTTTAGATACTTATGGAGTGTATCGAAATTGGGCAAATGATTTGATTCTTAAACCTTTTGTTATTACTAAACAAAAGAAACGCGAAATCTCTATTGAGAATGAAGTCGATCCGGTTACTCTCGGACGAATTTTGGGATTTTATCGCGCTGTTGCTGCGCGGATTGAACAGGAAACAGGTTTGCTTTCCCAAGTTGTGGTTGATTTGAACCATGAAGGGTTCGGCTGGGTACTGGTATTTTCCGGTCGTTTATTGCTAGTTTGTAAAACCTTAAGGGATGCTCAACGCTTCGGTTTTGAATCCTTGGAAAAATTAGCATCTGAGGGAGAAACTCTAGTACAAAAAGGGATTGATTTAACGCAACGCTTTCCAGAAGTAGGAAAGCTTTGAATAGTTAGGAGGGGCGGGTTTAATTTACAGATATCCTCGCCGACACAAATTTCGGTAAAACCCGCTCTTCCTGTACGGGTGGGTTTACAGGAATTTTCACACAGTAGGGATCTCCGGCTGTTCGCCCTTATCAACAGTCTGATTCATAGAGAATGAAAACTGCTCTAATCTACAGACATCCTCGCCGGCACAAATTTTTGTGAACCCCGCCCGTACAGGCGGCGCGGAATAATTTTTAACTATTCACTCCTAATTCATAACTTTTGTTGGAGATGTCTATGGTGCAAGCTGGAGAAAAAATTACTGCTGAAGAGTTAAAAACTCAGATAAAACGGCTTAACAGTAAAGCAGGGCAAATGAAAATGGATCTGCACGATTTAGCAGAGGGTTTGCCAACAGATTATCAACAACTTATGGATGTTGCTGCTCAGACTTATGAAGTCTATTGTCAATTAGAAGAACTTAAGCAACAACTGAAAAAACTGGAGTTGGAAAAATGACTAGTGATTTAGATAAATTCAAAAAAATCGTAGACGCAGAAGATTATTTTGAGTTCTTTCAACTGTCTTACGACCAAAAAGTAGTCAATGTAAATCGTTTACATATTCTGCGGAAATTTTCTCAATTTATGCAAGAAATTGATGAGAATTATACTGATATTAGTACCTCGGATAAGTTAAGTAAATATTGTGAGGCTTTGCAAAAAGCTTATCAGGTATTTCTTGATTCAACACCTCAAGAACAAAAGCTGTTTAAGGTGTTTAATGAGAAGCCTAAAAATGTAGTCACGCTGACAGAAATCACTTCTGATTAAGAGGTATAAAGTGGTAAACCTAACGCCTACCGAGTTAGAACGTTACCGTCGCCAAATAATGCTCCCTAATTTTGGCGAGGCAGCACAGAATCGCCTGAAGTCAGCAACAGTTCTGGTGACAGGTGTAGGAGGATTAGGCGGTACAGCAGCGCTTTACCTTGCTGTAGCAGGCGTTGGGCGGCTGATCCTAGTTCGAGGTGGTGACTTGCGGCTTGATGACATGAATCGTCAGATTTTGATGACGGATGATTGGGTAGGCAAGCCAAGGGTATTCAAAGCACAAGAAACTTTGGCAGCCATCAATCCTGACATTGAGGTGGAAGCAGTACACGATTATGTTACCTCAGAGAATGTGGACTCTTTGGTGCAATCGGTTGATATGACTCTTGACTGTGCCCACAATTTCACGGAACGCGATTTGTTAAATGAAGCTTGTGTCCGTTGGCGCAAGCCGATGGTGGAAGCAGCAATGGATGGGATGGAGGCGTACCTAACTACGATTATTCCAGGTGTGACTCCATGTTTATCTTGTCTGTTTCCGGAAAAGCCTGATTGGGATCGACGTGGCTTTGCAGTTTTGGGTGCTGTTTCAGGGACACTAGCTTGTCTGACTGCTTTGGAGGCAATCAAGTTAATTACTGGGTTAAGTCAACCCTTGTTGTCGCAACTGCTGACAATTGACTTAACCAGAATGGAATTTGCCAAGCGTCGTTCTTACCGCGATCGCTCTTGCCCAGTCTGCGGTAACAGTGCGCCTTGGAGATACTTGCAATCATCATTAGAAACAACCACTAATTGCAAGAAATAGTTGTCGCAATTCAGTTTACGGTTAATGGTTAGTTGTTAATAGTTAATGGTTGTTTAGCAGTATTTATTAGCATTTAACAACTAGCAACTATTAACTATCAATAAACGCCGAGGAGGTTTGATGACTGTTACTTTAACAGAAAAAGCAGAAATGCGCTTGCGAACATTTCTACAGGGTTCAGCTACCAATACTAATAAGTCAATTAAAGGTATTCGCATCTCCGTTAAAGATCGTGGTTGTAGTGGCTATGAATATGGCATGGAAATCGCCAGCAAAGCCCAACCAAATGATTTAGTGATCGAACAAAATCAGGTACTGATTTATGTCGATGCTAAAAGTGCGCCGTTACTTGAAGGGATTGTCATCGATTTCGTAGACGGAGTGATGGAAAGCGGGTTTAAGTTTACAAACCCCAACGCCACCGATAACTGCAATTGTGGAAAGTCATTCAAAGCAGGTGATTGTACACCTAAAGGCGTACCTTGCACATAAGCTGTACTCCTGAAAAGTTCCCAGTATCAAACCTATTTGTCTACATCTGTTGGAGAATGAGAAAATGGCTAGCTACCAAGTTAGATTGATCAGCAAAAAGGAAAATATCGATACCACAATTGAGGTAGACGAAGAGACAACTATTCTAGATGCAGCAGAAGAACACGGGATAGAGTTACCCTTCTCTTGTCACGCAGGTGCTTGTTCTAGTTGTGTTGGCAAGATTGTTGAAGGTGAAATAGATCAATCAGATCAAACGTTCTTAGATGACGAGCAAGTTGAGAAAGGATTTGCTCTACTTTGTGTAACATATCCACGTTCTAATTGCACGATTCGTACCCATCAAGAACCGTATCTCGTTTAATACCAATTCTCAACTCAAGAGGCAACAGGTATAGTGCGTAAGGGCGCTCAGGAAAGCAGCGCTCTTACAGGATATTTGATGTGTAGCAAAGTTTTAGGAAATTGGTATAAAGTCTTCGTCGGCTCAAATCCAATTTTGGCGATCAGCAATGCTTTGCCCCAAAAGGCGATCGCTACTCCAGAGGAAGAGGATTGATTTGAAGAGTGCCTTCTTCCTTCTTCCATTTTCCTATAGAATTCCAGTCCTTATCTATCTATTCTGAGTCTTAAACCTAAGTTCTTTTCTACAATGTTTCCTAGATTTAGGGCAAAAGCGCTTGACACTTGATCGAGAAACTGCTTGCGTAATTTATATCCGCATTGACGATTAATATAGCATCAGCCCTATGAGCAGATTATTCCATTTACAAAAAGTACATAACTAAAATTTTTCTGTTTTCGTAAATATACTGAGCATAAATTATATTAAATCTGGTTAATTATAGCAATCCTTTGAGGATTCGTAAACGCCAAGATCCCCGACTTCGTAAAAGTTGTCGGGGATCTGAACAGCCATAATAAAAGAAAGAACCCCACCCCATAAACAGTGCTGAGTTCTGAGTCAATACGGTACTTCTGTATTCTTGAGGCTCTTGAGGTAAAGAGTTGATGAAAAGCTTTTCAACCGCCCCGTTCTTACTCCCATCAAGAGTGTAAGATTACCTGTCTTCTTTACTTCTTTCTTGGCGCTCTTGGCGTCTTTGCGGTTCATTTAATTAGGTATTCCTCTAGCGGGAAAGGAGTAAACTACCTGCCTGAACAAATAAATTCGCACTGACGTACGGTATTGAGTCTTGAGTAACAGAGGGCATGAGTATAAATTTGCAATGTTTCTTTCTTAAGTTTTTTTTGGACTCAGGAGCCGTTACTCAGCACTATTTAAGGGTGTATCGTGTATCAAGATTTACTTGTATCTAACAACTCACCTCGCTAAATGCTAAAATTAGAGTTTTGCAATTGTCTTCTGAGCCATCTGTTTGTGTTCAGCTACAACTGGTGCGATTTTTTTAGCAAAAGCTTGTAAATCAGGGTCTTGTCCTTGTTTAATGTACTTCTGGTACTCAGCGAGTGTTTTGGTATGAGCTTGAAGTTGTCCTTGCATGTATGCTCGGTCAAAACTTTTACCATTTGTCTGCTGAAGTTTCGTCAATAAGGGTTTGTTTTCCGAACCGACACCTTTCGGTAGCGTGAAACCTTTTGTACTCGCTATCTGCGTTAGTTCCTGGGTAGAATTTGTATGAGCCTGAATCATTTGCTGGGCAAAGTCTTTGACTGCTTGATCTTTAGACTTTTTAAGTGCCAGTTGACTCGTTTGGATCTCTGTCGTATCACTTTGTGCTGCCTTAGTCATGAATTCTTTGTCTAAAGCGTTAAGTGAAGAATTAGAATTCGTGGTACTGGGAGTAGACATCGTTCCAGAGGGGGTTGTGTCTGTAGTACCAGGAGTAGACATCGTTCCAGAGGGAGTTGTGTCTGGAGTATTTTGAGCAATGATGGATTTACTAAAACTGTTGGATGAACCTTGCTGTAAGTGTGCTTGTGCCATTCCTGGTAAACCGATGAGAGCACTTACACTAGCAACTCCTAAAAAGCTGCCAACAAACTTTTTCATCAACTTTTTTTGATAAAGCATATCAATCGATACAATACCTAAACGTTTGGTGTAGGTTGAAGTAACCTTGAGCAACAATCTGCCCTACTAAAAAAGGTACTTACTACAGTTTGTTCAAACTTCTACCATAGGAATAGCCTTTCTTACATCTAGGGAATGACTTTAGATTATTGAACACTTAGTATCCATGCAAGGCATTTCCTTCTTCTTTAATTGGTAGCGAGTTGCGTAGGCGTAGCCCGCCGCAGGCATCGCTCGCAGTTAATAATATTATTTCCGGTAAATTCACCTGAATTCCGTTGAAACCCTCCCCGCTCTTTGTATAACCTCCTCGCAATCCGAAAGAGGTTAGGTGAGGAGTTCTTTTATGATGTGTGATTTTCAGGATATAGTATAACCAGCTACCTACTCAAGCTGTCATGTACTAGTACTATGTGGCATTCCTTACATAGCTTAAATTTCAAAAGTTAACAAGGTTGCTGTGTAGTGCTTCTCAAGAGGGTTAAATACAGCACTTTGCTCCTCTGAATAGCAATATCTTCACTCCTTTGTATTGCATTCAATCGAGTTGTTTTCTAATTTAGAATTTAATTAAGCTATTTCAAATACTTTGAAAATCGGTTCAAAAAAGCTACTAATGCTACGAAAAATCAGCATTATTCAGAAGTATTATATTGATTTTGAGACATGACTAATCATGAGTGAAACAACAAACCAATGGTTGATAGCGAAAGGCTATGACATCCGAGATTTAAATCGTCGGGGCGAAAATGGTGATACAGCGTTGATGAAAGCCACAAGAGAAGGAATGTACGCAGTCGTCAAAGAACTAATTGATTTAGGTGCCGAGATTAATGCTAAAAACAATGACAGTAATAATGCTTTGTGGTTTGCTTGTTTTGGCAATCACTACGACTTGATTGATTTGTTACTCACAGCCAAAATTGACATAGATAATCAAAATGATAACGGTGCTACTGTTTTAATGTATGCAGCCTCAGCAGGAAAGGCAGAAGTTGTTAAGTTACTTCTAAAGTACCATCCTAACTTGAAGTTGAAGAACTTAGACGATTATAGGGCTTTAGATTTTGCTAGTAATGTAGAAGTTTTAAGAATACTCAAAAATGCCACAAATCATGATACCAGGTAAAGCTTATCACGACGCTACAAAGCATTCTTATTTCTCGGTAATGAGCAACCCGAATTATGTAGATGCATCTACTCAACCATCTTCGTTTAAATTTTATCCGAAGTTTTATAGAAGATTGACACTAGATGTCAACAACCCAGTTCATTCTTTTATTTGGCTAACGAGTGCCATTACCTTTGAAAAAACTTATCAAGATGAAGCATATAAACTTCGGGTAAATCCATCAGCAGGTGCGCTCTATCCTACCGAAGTTTACTTACAAATTCGCGGAATAGAGGGATTCATTAATGGGATATACCATTTAGAAGTTGCGAATCATTGTCTAATACTCATT
>JAQYWP010000482.1 GCA_029379285.1 Rhizonema sp. PD38 | reverse complement strand
GCTAACGCTGCGCTAACACCAGTCGCCTACGGCGGGAAACCCGCCTGCAGCGCTGATTCACTAAGACGCTAAGAGCATAAAGGAGAAAGATGGAAGTTTCTGTTCCGGCTTTGATTGAGCAGATGTTACAGCCAGGGTTTTATCCTCACCCTGTAAAGGAGCCTATTCAATTAATTCAGACGCACATTTCTTATGTGTTGTTGACTGGGGATTACGTTTATAAGGTAAAGAAGCCTGCAAATTTCGGCTTTTTGGACTTTTCGACCCTGCAATCACGGCAACATTTTTGCTTTGAAGAGTTGCGCTTAAATAAGCGGGGAGCAGCAAAACTGTATTTGGACGTTTCTCCTGTGACTCTGGTGGGGGAGCAATACCAGTTGGGGGGAACAGGAGAGGCGGTAGAATATGCGCTTCAGATGCTTCAGTTTCCTCAAGATGCGTTACTCAGTACCATGTTTGAGCAAGGCAAGTTGAACGACTCGTACATGTCACAGTTAGGGCGGGTTGTCGCTGAATACCATGCTCAGAAAACTGAGACGAATGATTACATCCGCTCTTTTGGCGAAGTATCTCAAGTTCGTGCTTCGATTGATGAGAATTACGAGCAAACGATAAAGTATATTGGTGGTCCTCAGACACAATCACAGTTTGAAGAAACGAAGCGATATACAGATAATTTTTTTGCAGAACGTCCAGAATTATTTGCTAGCCGAATTCAAAACAACCTGATTCGAGAATGTCATGGAGACTTACACTTAGCAAATATCTGTCTGTGGAAAGATGAAATTTTATTATTTGACTGTATAGAGTTTAACGAGCCGTTTCGCTTTGTTGATGTCATGTACGATGTAGCGTTTACGGTGATGGATTTAGAAGCACGCCATCGTCAAGATTTGGGTAATGCGTTTTTGAATACTTACGTGGAGCAAACAGGAGACTGGGAAGGTTTGCAGGTGCTTCCTTTGTATTTGAGTCGTCAGGCGTATGTGAGAGCGAAGGTTAATTCGTTTTTGTTAGACGATCCTAGTGTGCCTCTTTCAGTAAAAGAAGGAGCGGCGAAAACTGCGGCCTCTTATTACCAACAGGCTTGGGATTATACAAAACCACGCAAAGGTGAATTAATTCTGATGTCGGGATTGTCTGGTTCAGGTAAGAGTACAACGGCAAGGTACTTAGCTAGTAAATTGGGAGCGATTCACCTTCGTTCGGATGCAGTGCGGAAGCATTTGGCAGGAGTTCCTCTGTTAGAACGTGGTGGGGATGATTTGTATACAGAGGAAATGACGCAGAAAACTTATGCACGGCTGTTGGAGTTGGGGATAATGTTATCCCGTGTTGGGATGAGCGTGATTTTGGATGCTAAGTATGATCGCACTCTGCTAAGGGAGGCGGCGATCGCCCAAGCCAAGGAGTCGCAAATTCCTCTTCAGATTATCCACTGCACGGCACCAACAGAGGTTTTGCTTTCTCGCTTGAAAAACCGCACTGGCGACATCGCTGATGCTACTGCCGATTTACTCACTTCACAGATTCAACAAGCGGAACCTTTTACGGAAAAAGAAAAACCATTTGTGAAAATGGTGGATACAACTCAACCACAAGAGGCACAATTAAAAGAAGTTCTAGGGAGCCACGCTTAGGTTTGGTTCTCTGACGCAATATAGCAATGCACTAGTCCGTCTTCTCACAGAGCACAGACGCTCCCTTGAATAGCACTGGCTCCCGTTGAGGCGAAGAGCGTTGCTGAGTGCTAAGTATGTTATTTTTAACTTCAAGTCCATTTAACTGTTGTGCATTTCTTCATGCATGAAAACGGTTACAAGCCACCTGAGGTTCTCAAGGCGCGGGAGACACTTTTAATAGGAATTCTTTTCGCTGACAGAACTTTTGGACTAATTTATTTTTAGAAACAGAAAAATTGTTTCTGATATCAGACCAACTTCCGCTGTTATTCTACTCAGGAACGCTCCTCGCCTCAACTTTGGGAAACAAAGTAAGGCGCTGGCTTCTCAGCACTCAGGACTGCATTATGGCACAAGATAAAACCTCAGGCATTTCTGGAATATTACTGACTCAACTGCTGTTTGGGTTATTTTTGACACTTGTCTTAGTCGTGACTGGAAACGAACCAGCTTTCTCGCTTTTCTTAGGCACATTGGGTGGTGTAGCTGTAGGCTGGTTTACTACTACAAGTAAAACTGGTCCTCAGTCTCAAACAGTAGCTTCCGCAGAAGGCATTGATGCTGGAGTAAAATACTGGTTATTTTTCTTACTTGGCTTCGTCTTTTCAGGCTATATACCAGCTATGAGTATCTTTTTGGGTGCAATGGCTGGTTTGGGCGGCGGTTGGACTATTGCTTGGTGGAAAAGCAAGGAAGAAACAAGAACTCAGTTAATAACTGAAACGACAGAAGATGTCGAAGCTGAACTTGTCGATACAAGTGCTACTAAACGGCGCAAAAGAAAACAAACCCGTCGTTATCGTCGTTCTCGCGGACCTTTCAATTTTAGGTTTTGGAGAAGATAATATTTGTTAATGCTTAGTTGTTAGTAGTTAGTGGTTGGTAGTTAGCGATGAACAGAACAACCAACACCCAACAATTAACAACTGACTACTAACAATTAACTATCAACAAATAACTAAAATGTTTTTATATCTCTCTAAGTTATTACCGCTCTTCTTTTATCCATTGGGATTAACGTGCGTGATTTTACTAGTGGCACTAGTCACGGTATGGAAAAGACCAAGGACTACAGCGATCACAATTATTTTAGTACTCTTTATCTTATTATTCTGTAGTAATAGCTGGACTTCTCGGTTGTTGGTGCGATCACTAGAATGGCAAAATCTTCCTTTGGCGCAAATTCCTTCTGCAGAAGCAATTGTCGTCTTGGGTGGTGCAACTAAACCAGCTTTGCCGCCACGACCAACAGTAGACTTAAATGAACACGGCAATCGCGTCATTTATGCTGCCGAACTTTACAACCAAAAAAAAGCTCCTGTCATTATTCTAAGTGGTGGTCGTATCGATTGGTCCGGTAAAGGTCCACCAGAGTCGGCGGACATGGCCGCTATTCTTACCTCTATTGGTATACCAGCTGATGCAATTATACAAGAGCCTAACTCTTTGAACACATATGAAAATGCTGTGAATGTTCGGAAAATTCTCTCTTCCCGTAACATCCGAAGTGTGTTATTAGTTACTTCGGCAATTCATATGCCGCGATCACTGCTTATCTTTAAACATCAGGGTATTGACGCCGTTCCTACACCTACTGACTTTTCTGTAAGTGAGGACGATTTACAACAACTTACTCGTACCCCCAAAACGGCAATTCTCAATTTAATACCTGATGTAGAAAATCTCTATCAATTTACTGGTGCTTTAAAAGAGTTTGTTGGGATTGTTGTGTATCGCTTGCGTGGTTGGCTTTAAATTAGAGCGCGGAGTGAGGAGTTAAATAATACTGGGGAGTTAAAACTCATTAGCATTTGACTGCGTAATACTTAAGTAAGTAACTTCCGCTCTTATTCTTTACTCCCCACATCCTAACTTCTAACTTAATTTATGTCTAGAAATTTACCACATATAATGCCATCCCCTCAACCTGAAGTTGAGGAAATTTTTGTAGCTCATCAAACGACCCATCAGTTTTACCATGAGGTTCAGACGCGGTCAGAGTTTAAGCAGCATTGTGAGTGGTACCATTCAACAGCACAGCGCAATCGTCAAGATATGGAAAGAATGCGCGGCGAAATCAATTTTTTCCAGTTTTTCCGTCGTAAATGAGTAATTTAAACTATTTCCAGCTCACTTTCGCGCAAGTGGGCTTTAAATTTTTTACTAAACCGTACTTGAAACGGTAAGTTAGCGCTAACAGGTTTACCGTGCCATTGGTTGACAATGCCTACCACTTCACCTTCCGATCCTTTGAGGTCAAAAGCCTTACCACGATGATCAGGATGATGATAAACCATGACAGATTCTTTAACACGGACGCGATCGCCAATATTCATATTAATATTCACACCTAGCTTCTGTTCCACAAGTGTCTCAACAGCCATCCGATTCTGAAAACGCGGTCAAATTGCTTACATTTGTTCCTGCTTCAAAGGGAGTGACGGCACTAACCTAACTTGCAGGATGTTACAGTCAATCTGAACTACCCTTTCCTTATTGATAGAAGCATTTCAGTCTCCATCAATTTTAATACCACACTGTAGGCAGTAATAAGTTCGCTCTGACAAAGAAAAGGATTTTTTCACTGCTTTCCACTTGGCAGCAAGTTTTGTGACTCGGATCGAATTTATCCAAGACAACAAACTTGCTACTGCGTATGCGACACTGACCAAAACACAGATTTGCGATCGCTTTAACTCGTTTGCAATGATTCGTCATTCTCGAGCTGCGACAAACCTCAACCCTGATCCCGCTATTATTAGCGACATAAGTCGTGATTCTGTCGCCAGCATCTTGACGAATATTAACTATCTCACGAGTTAACCTTGTCGTTGCCATCTGAGTCTTTTTCAAGTTTGCCGAACTGATGTGTTTGTGACGGTGAAAACACTGAAGTTGAGCTAGTATTTTATTATACTTTTTATAGGTTTTCACACCTTCAAAAACTTCACCTGCGAACAAGTTAGCTAAATGCTTTAAGTACAAATTTATACTAACAACTATCTTGAGAATTTGTTTGCACAACCCCAGCACCCAATTATAAGCGTGTCGAGCCGTTCCTGCATGTCTGGCTAACAAACTGTTCTGGACCTGATTAAGTTTTAAGGTGGTTTTGCTGCTTAGCAACATAAGTGAGTGTTTCTTAGTGTTTGTTAGCCAAACGACCAGTGTTGATTAACCCTCATTGAAGCAATTTAGGCTCTTATTTAAGTTGCCATACCCGCAATGAGGTTTAATCATTTTATCTTCACACAAGATTGTCACATCTCAAGCAAAACTCACCTGATTTTGATTCAGTTTTCTCAGCCTATAGACAGAACTGACTTCACCTCCTCCTTCGTTATAATTTGGGAAGAATGTGAAGCAGTTTTTAGTGAATTGGGTACACCTGCAAACAGGTAGAGCGTATTATATTGAAAAGTCCTCCATCGCTGGTTATCTGCGTGTACAGTTTTTGTCTAGTATGTGGATCCATATATAGGTAGACAGGAGTGCATAAAGATATGCTATTGCTCGCATCTGGCAGAATTGCATTGCAGAAAAGCCAGAACTTTTTCCTCGCTTGTAATAATGTATATGGATTGACAATGCTTGCTATAAGTTTAATAAACAAGCACTCTGGAGGTGTATAGGACGGCCGCTCCTAATTATACAAAAGTAGAAGTAAATGACGTTTGTTGCTGTAAGTTGTTTTTACCTTCCTAAAACATCTATACGTACTGGGGCTACGCCGCTGCCCATCATTCCTAAAATCCTTGCTGCTGCAGCAGAAAGGTCAATAACTCTGCCCCGAGCATATGGTCCCCGGTCATTAATTCGCACTACCACAGATCTACCATTATGAGTATTGGTAACGCGTACTCGTGTCCCCAGAGGCAGGCTGCGATGAGCTGCCGTCATTCCTTCTGGATTATATCTTTCGCCTCCAGCTGTTCTATTTCCTGAACCATCGTAGCCGTACCAAGAAGCCATACCTTTAAGACTGATTCGCACGGGTCCGATAGAGAATTCTTGTGGCAACTTGGGTAATCGTAGTGGTGAATCGGTAATCTTGCTGAGTGGAGATACGTTACCTATGAGTTTCCGCAAACGATTAGTTGCTTTTAATGCGTCTTCTGCGGGATCGTTTGTTGTTTCTGAAAGTTGTGTCTGATGATTAATCTCAACAAGGTCTTCACCATTGGCTTTGATGACATATCGACCGTTATTTGATTGACTTTTTTGTTGATCAGCTGTCCAACTTACTGTAATCTTACTTGCATCTACATTGTCACGCTTTAGCTGGTTGATCCTGACTGCTACTACTGTGGCCCTCTGCACCGGGTCATCAGTAGATGCGCTAGCCTGGGTGTAAGTATCCGCAATTTTCTCACTTGCTGCCTCTTTTGTGGAACTCTCAGGATTGCCAACAGCACCAACTTTGGTTACTGCTGTTGCAACAGGTTGTTTCCCTAAAAAGGTAAGAACAGGAGTATTGTGGACAAATAGAGTTGCCGCTTGATGACCTGCTTGGTCATGAGTGATAACTTTGGTAATCACAGCAGCATCTGAGGCACGTTTTTCTGCTTGGTTTTCTACTGGCGATTGGTACTCTCCGACTTTCACAACATCATTAGCAGGCAAAGATGGTGAGTTTGGATCCGATTTTTTGGTAGTTTGGGCACGACCAACTGACGGAATCCCCAAAATAGTAGCAAACACTACAACAGTCCAAAAATGTCTTTGATTCATGCGTCCGATTGTAAAGCGACTGAAGAACTGAGATGTGCTAAATTGCAGGTTTTTTTGCTACAGAATAGTACGTTTCTCATAAAGTAAAACTCGTTCTGCTTTCACTTTTTGCTTCTAACTGCAACAGATTAGCACGAACTACTATGCGTGGGGATCAGGACTTTAGAGGAATTTTGGAAAAGTTCCCCGAATTTTCACTCAATTTTTCATAGCAAAATCTTTATCAAAAGCGGCTCTTAGCTCTTTTGAATTTTTTTTGATTAATTAGAAATTTTATTAGCAAAGCCTAACAATATTTAAG
>JAQYWP010000481.1 GCA_029379285.1 Rhizonema sp. PD38 | reverse complement strand
AAATAATGGGCTAAATATCACTCCTGTCTCCTTACCAAATTGGTATAATAATTATGCTAACTACAGCTTGGATAGTAGTTATAGAAGCTTTAACTCAGCCACAAAGAGCAGTGCCTCAATCGTAGACAATTACACAACTGCTAGCAGGTATAACTCTACTTCTGGTTATGGTTTAGTCAATGCAGGAGCAGCAGTTGCTGAAGCAAGTGGCCAGAATACTTTTGCTGATGTTTCTAATCTTGGTGGCAATAATTGGGGAGCCGATCTGATCAAAGCCCCAGAAGCTTGGGCTAAGGGATATACAGGTAAGGGCGTCGTTGTTGCTGTTTTGGATACTGGAGTAGACTACAACCATCCAGACTTAAAGGATAATATCTGGACAAACCCTAATCCCGGTACTGGTAAGGATAATAATGGCAATGCCTATGTTAATGATATCCACGGTTGGAACTTTGTGGACAATAACAATGATGTCATGGACAAAGACGGTCATGGAACTCATGTTTCCGGCACTATTGCAGGAGAAAACAACGGCTTTGGTGTCACTGGGATTGCTTATGATGCCAAGATCATGGCTGTCAAAGTTCTAGATGACTCTGGTGCAGGCTCCTATAGTTCAATCACTAATGGCATTTATTATGCAGTCAATCATGGAGCGAATGTCATTAACCTCAGTCTGGGTAGTACTTCTCCTGACAGTTCTTTAGAGTCGGCTCTCAAATACGCTAGTAGCAAAAATGTGATTGTCGCTATGGCAGCTGGCAACGATGGTGGTACAACACCAGAGTATCCAGCACATTATGCCCAGAATGTGGGATTTGCTGTTGGAGCCGTCGATCAAAGTAACAAGATAGCCTACTTTTCTAACCGCTCTGGATCTCAGTCTTTTCCCTACGTGACTGCTCCTGGAGTCAACGTCTATTCCACAATTCCAGGTAATAAGTATGCTTATTATAGCGGCACATCAATGGCGTCTCCTCACGTTGCCGGCCTAATTGCGCTAATGCTCAGTGCTAACCACAACTTGAGTGAATCTCAGGTGAGTCAGATCATCACAAGCACGGCAGGAAATAGTACCCAATCAACACAACCTAGCTTGAGTTCCAACTACATAACAAAGAGTATCGCGGCAACTAGCTCTAACATTGCAAGCTATCAAAATAACTCTTTTGCTGTCTCACCAACTCAACCTACCTCAGAATTATGGGCGGATCTTCCAAAAAATCAGTTGGCTTCTACCAATAATATACAGTACTCAAGCCTCTGCACTAATTATTCAATTAACAACGATACATTTGTCAACTCAGATGTTTGGCCGCAATACATGAGCTACGTTACAACAACTTTAAACTCCAAGATAAGTGCAAACGATAATACTGATGCTGATAACATATTTCAGGATGGGAAAACATTTCTAGAAGAGTCTCAGGAATTGTTGGTGGGTCAGACTTCGTAAATATTCTCAATGATACTAGCAACTGGAAAAAACAGCGTGACGGCAGCCTTCGCCGAAGAAGAGCGGAGTGGTTTCCAGTGCGCTCGCCTTTGACGATAATACCGAATGAGGCTCAAGAAATCAAATGAATTGAGCCTGATTATTCAGAGCTACCAAACTTACCATATGGTTTAGATGTATAGCTTTTAGCAATTAGCTAGAATGCTAATTGCTACTGACTTATCTCACAGAAAATGCCTCACTAAATCTACGAGTTACAGGCTCGATAATGAGAGTTAAAATTGATTTCTTGCGAGTTACAATTTCCCCACTAGCGGACATGCCGGGAGTAAATGCAACTTCAACTCCCCGTACTTGAATAGAGTGTTTATTTAGCCTAACTCTGGTAGGAAAGACTAAGCCTAAGTCCTTATCAACTACTGCATTTGGACTGACTTCCACAACTTCACCATCAACGACACCAAATTCCTGGAAAGGGAAGGTTGCCATCTTCACTTTCGTCTTCATTCCCCGATGAATAAATCCTATATCACGGTTCAGAACTTTCACCTCTAACATGAGTTCTTCCCCTCTAGGCAAAATAGACAGTAACTCTTCACCGGATTGTACTGGTCCTTTCGTCGCCTTGACTTTATAAATGGTTCCAGCAACTGGAGCTTTAATTGTTTCCTGTTCTTGATGTTTTTTAGCTTGATCGAGCTGACCTTGAACGTTCGTCAGTTCTTCTTTACGCTTGTTACTCTGAGTCAAAATTTCACTTTGGCGCTGCGATTCTACACGCTGTGCCTGCTCGTTAGCTCCTTGATACGCTTGTTCAGCTTGGTGAATTTCTTGGACTTGTGCTGCAATATCTTTCCCTAGAGATGTGACTTTATCTTCAGCCTCTGTAACTTTATTTCGGGCATTTGTCACATCATCTTTTGCCTTGGTAATTTCCGTATTTGCCCGAGTCAATCTTTCTTGCGCATCTAGGTAATCGAGTCGAGGTTGTGCACCTGCAGTAACGAGCATATGCATACTTTTTTCTCTTTTTTGGGCGAGGGCCAAGTTGGATTCAACTTTAACGCTGATATTTTCAGCATTAACAAGGTTAGTTTTGGCGTTAACAAGGTTAGTTTTGGCGTTGGCCAAGTTTTCTTGCATCTTGGTAAAGCGTACTTTCGCTTGCTGAATAACTGCTTTCTGGCGATTTGCCTCTGCCTCAGCAGCAGCTTGATGAGCTTTGTAGTCAGCTAGACGAGAGTTTAACAGTTCATCTTGCAGTTGGGTACCAGCTGTTTTATTTCCCATGTGTTCTGCATTTAAACGCCCCAAATCTTCCTGAATCAACTCAGCTGATTTACTAAGGCGGGAAACATCGACTTTTTGCAATTCAGGATCGCGTTGAATCAGGACTTGATCTTTGGCAACGTGATCGCCTTCTTTAACATTGATAGCAACAATTGTTCCGCCACCTAATGATGTCACCGGTCGCACCTGTCTGGAGGCAACTAATTCCCCTTGGGCTGTTGCCACTTCATCAATAAGTGAAAAGTTTGCCCAGGCGATCGTCCCGAACACCACTGCACTTATAGTCCCCGCTAACATTCTGGTATACAGCGGCGGTAACTCCTGTACTGCCTTACCCAATTCATACGAAAGTTTTTCGTCTGGTTTGGCGAATCGCTGTTTTGTCTGACGTGCTTGAGTGGGATTTGCACTTAGGTAAGATTTCATATATTGTTAGTTAATAGTTGTTAGTTGTTGGTTCGTGGCTGATTGTCAAAGCAGGAATTCTAATTTCTGAGTCTTCAGTCTTTAAACCGCTAGATAACGGCGTAAAAAATTTTCCAGCTTCTCCAACTTGAGATGGAAAATTCCTTCCAAGTTAGCAATCTCTTCTTTTGTACAGAAAAATTCATTGGCCAATAATGTACGGAAGGTTCCCAAAGCTTTCTGCCCTTGTGGATTAAACAAACTTAATACACCCCGCAAACCGTCTACTGCAAGTAGTGGTGGATTCATCACTACTAGTTGTTTGTTAAAGATGCCACTAAGAATTTTGGGAATGTCCTCTCGCAATAAAATTTCTGGTCCACCGACTGATAAAATCCGATTACGAGCAGCTTCAACTGTTACAGAATCCACAACTATCCTTGCTAAATCATCTGTACTTACAATAGAGATACGATTTTTGGGATCACCAATAAGTAAATAAAACCCTGTTTCCCGAGACTGTTCTGCTAATGGCACTAAATTCGATGCTAATCCAGCTGGGCGTAAAATAGTGTAGTTTAAACCACTAGCTTCCAGGTATCGCTCTACAGCTCGTTTGGCTTTGAAGACGGGAGCATCTTCATAACCCCGATCTGCTCCCAACACAGAAATAAACACGAAGTGCTTTACTCCCTCCGTAATTGCCGAGTCAATGAGTTCTATATTAGCTCGGTAGTCCAAAGACAAGGCGTCGCCATCAGAACCATGAGTGCTAATAATATACTGAACACCCTGACAAGCTTTCTGGATATCTTTTTCTTGACGCAAATCACCGATGAATATGTCACATCCTCGGTGTTCTAACTCGCTGTATCGCGAAGTCAGACGGACAAATGCCCGCACCTGCAACTCCCTTTCACGCATGAGTCGCACGACTCTACGACCGATTCCTCCAGTTGCTCCTGTCACTAAAAACATAAGGATTTTGGATTAATGCTAACTGCTAATTGCTAATTGGGAAAGGGGAATAATATTACAACTCATAACTTAGTTCCTCATGCCCCATGCCCTATTACCTCATTCCTCAATATAAAATTTAAAATTCGACAATAACTGGTGTATGGTCGCTGGGTTGAGGTAATTTTCTAGGAGATACATCAATGATGCAGCTTTTAGTCCGCTCATACAAGTTGCCTGTGACATAGTGATTGTCAATCCGCCAACCCAAATTGCGCTGAAATGATGCAGCGCGATAGTCCCACCAACTGTAGTGTCCGCCTTCATTCGTGAATTTGCGAAAGGCATCACTAAATCCTAGTGCCAGAATGTTCCGTAGAGCTTGTCGCTCTGGCTCAGATGCCATGATGTGATTGTTAGTATTAACGCTATCATGAATATCCGTATTCTCCAAAGCGATATTGAAATCACCACACATACAAATAGCTGACGACGACAAAAGATGTGATCGCAAATACTCCTGTAATACTGTTAACCAACGCAGCTTGTATTCGTATTTATCGCCCCCGACTGCTGCACCATTAGGCACATAAAGATTTACAATCCTAATCCCATCAATCACTCCTGTAATCACCCGCTTTTGGTCATCCCAATCGGACTCTAAGTTTACCGAAACTGTCGTGAAACCAGTACTTACATCCTCCAAAGGTTGACGGCTGAGAAGGGCAACCCCATTGTAAGCCTTTTGTCCCGACAAATACAGTTGATAGCCCAATTGTTCAAAAGGCGATCGCGGAAAGAGAGCGTCTGTAACTTTGGTTTCTTGCAAACATAGGACATCCACGGGTTTTTGTGTCAACCAATCGACAACATGATTAAGCCGAGTCCGAATCGAGTTGACATTCCAAGTAGCAATTTTCATTAATAAATTATCAGTAGTTCATATAGCAATCCTATTTGATTTGTGAGAATCGAGCATCATAAAAAGCACGATTTCTAAAGAAAGCGAGCTTTTGATTTATGATTAGTCGATTGGTAAAATGAGCGCTTCATGTGTCCTTATTTGCAAAGAGCAAATGTCCTGTTTGAGTATATTTTTATTTTTTAAAATAAAAAATACTGACTCTATGTCTATTTTGTACTCTTCGGGATCCGAACTACCACATTCTATTCACTACTTACTTTTGGTCTTTTCTATGATCCCCAAGGTAGAGGAAACGAGATCTCAACCAACTATAAATTAGATGTATGGTTTCTCTAGTACTGTTGCTACTGCTTTCGGCAATGTGTGCTTCTTCTGTTCTGACCTAGATTTGATGCCCAATGTAAGACCAAGACATGGTGAGACTAATAAACAGTTGGACTTTTATAAGTCAGTTGAGTTAATGTAAACAATAAGTGAGTAAGTACAAATGCTTTACTTTACTTAAAGATCTATGTCCGGTCTTTCGGACTGTATCAATTGCTGAACCAAAACAAAGAAATGAAAATCGCTCAAATAGCCCCCGTACGGAAAGGAGTTCCACCTCCTGCGTAAGGACGAATTGATTTAGTGACGAGTCGTCTGACAGATAAACTGGTATGTAGAGATCATGACATAACTTTGTTCGCTTCTGGCAATCCGCAAACTTTGGCTAATTTAGAAGCTGTCATCCTCTTGCATTGTGCTTTTAACTCAAATATCAAACAGTCTGCGATTTATGAAATGCCGGAAAGCCAATAATTCAAATGGTCAATGGGTATGAAGCAATTTACGCACAAATTATCAGACACCCCATTGCTTGAGATTGACTCATTCATGCTGCCAAAATCCAATTTAAAATTACCAACTTTTTAGTAGTCTCGATTAATAACGTTTTTGAAGGAGGACTTTAGTATGAGTATGAGAGCTAACAACTGCCCTTGCTGCGGTGATTCACTCCTACGCCATGTTCGTCAAGGTGAAGTCTACTGGTTTTGTCAATCTTGCCGACAAGAAGTTCCACTGCTATCAGTCAATTTCTTATCTAGTAAAGAGACAAAAAAACCGATAGCTTAATCCTGGTCAGCAATTAGTTCGTAATCCAGGTTCTAAGATACATTTGGCATTTCCATTCTGTACAAGGAAACAGTTAGTAAGGGAATATTAGCTAAATAAGAGAAGAGTCCTATCCTGTTTTCTCTTAATTAGAGAACAGGATACAGGATTGTGCCGCTTGAGAAAGTCTGTTAGTTATTCATTACCTATTACATATTAAGTCTGGATGATTGCACGTAGTATATTTAAATCTTGAGATTTAGTTACGATTATATATCAAGATGCCTTTCTCTAGCTTCTCATCTGCTTAATATGTTTTAGACATTAGCATACTATTGCTAATGTCTACAATCAGCAGAGGGTACCTTTATACGTTGATAGCTATTACTCAAGGGTGTTTCGGTTAAGGTATCAAAACAAGATTAGCTTGACCACCTATACCCAGCTTTTGACGGCATAGCACTATCTAAACTTATGCCACAGTGTACTGGTTGCTCGCGATTAAGTGCTTAAAATATCATTGATACAAAATTTTTAACAGTTGGGTATCTCTTGAAAATTGATAAAAATTCTTCTACAAGATATAAATAT
>JAQYWP010000480.1 GCA_029379285.1 Rhizonema sp. PD38 | reverse complement strand
AAACGGTATCAGATCTCCATCGCCCCGTGTCAACCTAAGTAAAAAATCTTTACATAAAGATGACAATGAATGTATCTCTTCTGTGGTAATCTCTAAAATCTGGTAAATGTGGTGTACACGCTTGCATCATTGCTCAAAATAATTACCTCATTAACAATGGGCTAATCCAATTTCCTGCTTGAATCTGCGCTTTTATAAAGTGCGGTGTTGGCTCAACTGACATAAAGAGTTATACTAATAACAGTATAATTTTAGCCTAATGTCTATCTAGTTGATGTTAGCTTGATGTTTATCTAGAAAAAAAACCTTGCCGATGACCACAAAGGCAAGGCGAGTGCTTAATTGCTCCACTAGTAAGAGCTTATCAATATAATATAAATATTCTGTACTGAAGTAAAACATTATTCATGCTTTTTTTCCCTACTTAGATTGGGAACAATGCGATGAGTGTGAGGTGAACCCAAGAGTATAGCGAGGAGTATAGCGAGTACCTAAGCTTATCCTGAAATAATTATTCAAACAACTTGTCTATGGTAGGAATTTCGTGTAAGAGTCCTAATTATTACAGCATAAATCTCAAACACCCTTGATTAGGTATAAAATTTACCCAAAAATTTGAGGATTGATGAAAGACGTTGAGATATAGACTGCTAACCTTTCCCACCTGTAAATGTCACGCCTTGAATAAAGTAGCGATTGAAAAAAGCGTAAATAGTTAAAGCAGGCAGGGTGAAAATCATCGAAGCTGCCATAATATAATTCCAATAACTGATATATTGACCTTTGAAAGTGTTCAATCCCAAGGGAAGCGTAAACATTTCTGGATCAAACAAAATGACTAAAGGCAGTAAAAAATTATTCCAACTGCCCATGAACACAAAAACTGCCTGTGCTGCCAATGCAGGTTTTGCTAGAGGCAAGACAATACGCCGAAAAATGCCAAAAGTATTTAATCCATCTAATTGAGCAGCTTCCTCCAATTCTTTAGGAAAATTGATAAAAAACTGCCGCATCATAAAGATGAATGTTGCATTCACCATCCCAGGGATAATCATCCCTTGATAGGAATTAAGCCAGCCAAAAGCTTTCAAAATTAAAAATGTGGGAATCAGCGTTATCTGTGCTGGAACTGCTAATATGGCAAGGATTAAGAAAAACCAAAACTGTCTAGCCGGAAAATGCAATCTCGCTAGGGCATAGCCTGCCATTGAGTTAAATAACAAGTTTAGAATTGTGACACATACAGCAATAACTACACTGTTGAACAGCCACCGGAAAAACAGTGGTTGTTGTAGAAAGATTTGTTTGTAGTTGTCGAGAGTAAAGTTTTTTGGGAGAAAATTAGATGTACCGCTAACTATTTCAGATAGTGGTTTGAATGATGCTGAAAGTGCCCATAAAAAAGGGATAAGGGTGATGATTGCATACACAGTTAGCACAATGTATACTAGTAATTTCATAGTCTGAAGTTTGGGTGTCATTGCATTTGCTCTCTTAGCCAAGCTCGAAAAGCTTTCATTGTCTTGTTTCTACCTTGAGAGTTACACCAAATGAGATATTGAGGAATCATTTCGGTAAGCGGCAAGTTTGGGAAGTTTGGGCTGAATTCTGACTCTAAATATTTACCATCTTCCAATACATTTATCTGTAACTTACCTTTTTCAAACCGCCATAGTTCCGGAACTCCCAACGCCTCGTATATATTTGAATGTGTACGAGAAGTGACATCAATTTCCAATGCTAAATCGGGAGACGGATCTACTGTTAAATCCAATCTGTCTTTTCCTCGAACTGCTGACTCATTTTTGATGTAAAAACAGTTGTCAGGTTCTATAGCTTTACTCATGAATTGTTTTTTAAAAGTTGTAGAACCTAATGACAAAAATTCAATATCTAGTTCTTCAAGGATTGCTTTGACTAAATCGCTAACAGTCTCTTTACTGCGCTCATGTTCGGGAAGTGGTGTCATAATTTCCAGAATTTCATGCTCATAAGCTACTTTAGATGCACGATGTTCTCCTAACTCTTCTAGGATGGCTTCAAATTCTTGCCATATGACATCCTTTAGTAGAACTCGCTGTCCTAGTGGGATATCTAATCGCTTCAGATCAATTAACATTTTTTAACTTTATTAGTATGTTTTTGTCTCTTATTTTTATCACATCTTTTCGTTGCTAAAAAGTCGTCGCTGAATTAAAGTAATGGCAATGATAACTGCTGCTAGTAGAAAAGCGATCGCAGCGGCGTAACCCATTTGCAAGTTACGAAACACGGCTTGGTATATCAGTAGAACTACGGTGAGAGTGGCATTATTTGGTCCTCCGTTACCGTTAGAGAAGATATAGGATTGATCGAAAAGTTGAAATGTCCCAATAACTCCCACAGCCAAGACAAAAAAGGTGACTGGTTTGAGTAAAGGAACCGTTATGTGGATAAACTGCTGCCAGCCATTTGCACCATCCAATGACGCTGCCTCGTACACAGTTTGAGGTATATCCTGTAATGCAGCTAGGTAAATCACCATGTAGAACGGTGCAGTTGACCAAATATTCATCAGCATAATACCGAAGAGAGCCACCGCAGGATCTCCCAGCCAGTTATAAGTCGGCAGTCCGACAAAAGCGAGAAAATTATTGAGGAGACCATTAGTATTATAAATCCACATAAAGATGAGAGTGAGGACGGCTGAAGAGGTGACTGTGGGCAAGAAATAAAGGATGCGCCACCAGTTTTTTCCACGAATGCCGGAATTTAGGGTAACTGCGAGGATTAAAGCTAAGACAGTTTGTGTTGGTACTACAATAGCTACGTATTGGGCTGTATTTTTCAAAGCAATCCAAACCCGTTCATCTTCAACCAACCGAGAGAAGTTGCGAACACCTACAAATTCGTACGCAATACCCCCTAAAAGTTTGACTTTATGCAGCGAAAGAAAAACAGCATAGAGAATAGGTAAAACCACAAAGGTACCTAACACCAGAATGGTTGGTGCCATAAATAGATACCCTGCCTGATTTTCTGTTATGTTCCACTCCTTTCTTCTCTGCCGCCTTTTCACTTCAAACACGACTCTCACCTCCGCTTTATCAAAGCATCTGCCTGCTGTAGCGATCAATGCTATCCGCTCTCATCGTATCTAAAGTTGTGAAGGCTATTATAATAGCTGCATGCTTATTGGTAAAAAAGCACAATTTACAAAGAAAGGCAGAGGGCAGAAGGTAAGAGGAAAGGAAATCATGCGCGGGGTGTTCGTGCTGCCCACCAAAATGCAAAGTCTGCCGGGGGAAGTTTCCCCCGGCGAGCTTTGCAATAAAAATGTATTCCCTTGTAGAGTGCAATCAAGTTATACGGCGTCCTCAATTAAGTCCCACGTTTTTAAGCGTGGGAGCATAGCAGCATAGCTGCCGACTGCCGTCACTCACGCCTTCTGAAGCTCTCCTCCACTTCGTGAACAATAAGATTCCCGATTTCTCAAAGAAGTTGGGAATCTGAGCAGGCGGGAATGTAGCAGATGTTACAAAAAGCAAGATAGAAGACATGACTATAAAACAACATTTTGGCGTAACCTAATATTGATAGTAGTTGCAGCGACTCAAGCGATAAAGTTTAGAAAGGCAGGTTACGATTCATGGCTTATTCCTGGTTTAAAGCGTTTCACCTTGTGGGCATAGTCGTTTGGTTTGCCGGTTTATTCTACTTAGTGCGTCTTTTTATCTATCACGTTGAAGCTAACGAAGAACCGGAACCAGCACGCACAATCCTGAAAAATCAGTACCAGATTATGGAAAAACGCCTATATAGTATCATCACCACTCCAGGGATGTTGGTGACGATAGCAATGGCGATCGGTTTACTGACAACTGAACCAGACGTTCTCAAAGAAGGCTGGTTGCACATCAAACTGCTGTTTGTACTTCTCTTGATTGGATATCACCATTACTGCAAACGTCTGATGAAGCAGTTAGCAGTAGATAAATGCACTTGGGGTAGTCAGCAACTGCGTGCTTTAAATGAAGCGCCGACTGTTATGTTGGTCGTAATAGTCTTACTAGCTGTGTTCAAGAATAATCTACCCACAGATATCACCGCTTGGGGCATTGTCGCCTCAATTATTGTTATGGCTGCGACTATTCAGTTTTATGCTAGAAAACGTAGGTTAGATAAAGAAAAGCAAATAGCAGAAGTTGCACAACCACAACAGTAGACTCTGCATTCTCTGTGCTAGGTGCAATTAATTAAAGAACACCTAAATTTACTACCTGAGATAGATGTCAAAAAGCTGGTCCAGACGATTCTCTGACCATGAGTTTCGTCTCCAGAACCTTAGACATTTTTCGACTTGGGTTCCCTAAAAGTATGGATGCTGCGATCACGCCCTTTTCAATCAGTGGTTGCTGGATGGTTGTCAGTGATGGTTTAATCTGGGATGCTAGAGGAATATCGTCGAAACCAACTATTGACAAGTCTTGTGGAACAGCTAAATTAAGGCGAGCAGCGGCACGTATGGCACTTATTGCCAAGACATCACACATGGCAAGAATCCCAGTTGGTCTTGGGTGTTGCTGAAGCAAAGAAAGTGCAACTTCAAAGCCATCGTCCTCAGAATTTCTTGGCGGACACTCAACAATCGCAATTTTGCTCGGGTCAAGAGATGCCTCTTGGATCGCATCTTTGTAACCTTTCAAGCGCTGTAGGGGAATTTGGAAAGTAGCATATTTTAGCCTTTGGATATCAACCGGACCGACATAAGAGTCCGATAGAAAATCCATCGCTATAATCGCCAGTTGCTTATGGTTAAGACTGATCAAGTGGGCGGCTGCTTTACGGGCGGCAAGGCGATCATCAATATAAACTGATGGTACACCTTTTAGGGACGGTTGATCGACTGCGACTACTGGCAGTTTCCGTGCCAAAACTTGCGCTACCGCCTCACTGTTGTCTGGCATACTGTAGATGATGAATCCGTCCACTGCTGCTTGCTGAATCGCCGTCGGCGCTGCATCGTTTAAGTGCGTAGGTATCAGCATTAAGCTGGCTTTCGCTTGCTCGCACACTCTGGAAACTCCTTGCAAAAAGGCGATGGCTACAGGGTCATTGAAGGCATACTGTAGTGATTCGGAGAAAACCAAGCCAATCACCCCTGTACGTCCCGTTCGCAACATCCGTGCCATGGGATTTGGACCCAGATAGCCTATTTCCTTGGCTACCGTCAGCACGCGATCGCGCAATTCTTCTGAAAGTTGATCTGGTCGGTTAAAAGCATTCGATACTGTGGTGCGCGAAACTCCGGCTGCTTTGGCAACATCCCAGAGTGTTATCGATTTCGGTGTCTTGTCATGCTTCATCCTAATTTTAGTTTAGCAGTAAATTGGCGTGAATAACACAACTTTACATTGGGGTTGTTAATGGAAACAGAGTTACTTACCTCCAATTTGAACCAAAAGCTTTCTTGATCGATTCAGAAAAACTCTGTATAATTCTAACTGAATCGATTCAGAAAAATAAGAGCAAACATTGAAAAACGTCTTTAATGAGGTTCTGATGGCAAACGAGAATTCTGTGTCAAATAATGTTTTAGGTTTAGCGCAGCAGATCGCAGCAGAATTTGAGAACTTACCGCAAGTGGTTGCAGTAGTTCTGGCTGGTTCGCAAACTAATCAAGTTGCCGATTTAGGATCGGATTTAGATCTATACGTTTATGCGCGAGAGGATATAGCAGTAGAGAGTCGGGCGGCGATCGCGCAAAAATTTGCCGAGCGAGTTGAACTTAACAATCAGTTTTGGGAAACCGGAGATGAATGGGTAGACACCAATTCTGGACGAGGTGTGGATATTATGTACCGCACACCTGAGTGGACTGAAGATCAAATAAATCGCGTTCTTGTTCACCATCAGGCAACGGTAGGCTATTCCACCTGTTTTTGGTTCAACGTTCGCCACTCTCTACCACTGTGCGATCGCCTTGGTTGGTTTGGGCAACTCCAGCAGCAGACAAACCAACCGTATCCGGAACCTTTGGTGGAAGCTATTATCGCCAAAAACTATCCTATTTTGCGCCACAACCTTTCTTCCTACATTCATCAAATCGAATTAGCCATCAAGCGAGATGACTTAATTAGCGTAAATCATCGAACTTCTGCACTCCTCGCCAGCTATTTTGACATCATTTTTGCTATCAATAAAATGCCTCACCCTGGAGAAAAGCGATTGCTGCAACTGACTCAAAAGTTTTGCTCTAAATTGCCAGAAAGTATGGAAAGCAGAGTTAACAATCTAGTTCGAGCAGTAGACCCTCGTAGCAGTTTGAATATTTTAGAATGTGTGAATCAGTTAATGGATGGACTGGATCAACTGTTAATTGCGGAAAACTTCGGTTGCAACAGTAAGTTGAAATAAAATTAGCTGAGATGTCATATATTAAAAAATATTAAGAATATGGGTTCTCAGCGATCAATATGTCAGATCAACCTTTAGGAAAACCCCGTCGCTTATGGCGGGTGATTCTTTTATCTGTCGCCACCCTGATGCTGTACTACGGCTGGTACAAGTGGATTATCCAGGAGGAATTACGAGATTATAACGGTTATGGATGGTCAGGAACGCTATGTATAGCGCCTTTTGTCATGGGGGTAGCAGTTCCTCAAGTTTTACGGATCTTTGATCCAGATGTTCCGGGATGGTTCGGTTGGTTCTCCTTGGTTGGAGTCGTCTGGATTTACCT
>JAQYWP010000479.1 GCA_029379285.1 Rhizonema sp. PD38 | reverse complement strand
ATTATGGAGATACCACTCAAATCTTATATCCACTGCAATGGGTCAAAGTTACGTATGTCGTGGACTTGCTCCACTTTCAGGGATCTCTATGATTCGCTCTTGTCGATGTTGAAAATTACATACCTCTTTCGAGGTATGTAATAAGTTAGATTTTCTTTCTATATAGGCTTGACATGAGTGTATATCTGGCAAGTAAACTTCTAGACTGATTATGACTTTATCAAAAACACGACTAGTTTTAGCGAGATTAGTCTTGACTTTCTTTTCTTGGAGCAAGAGTTAACACCTCGTAAATGAAAAATCTTGCATGAAAATTTTATTGATAGAAGACGATCAATCTATTGCTTCAATCCTGAAAAAAGTACTCACGGCTTATAACTACCAAATTGAGATAGTAAATGATGGTCAAACTGGGCTGGAATTTGTAAAAGCGTTTGATTACGACCTCCTCTTGCTGGATGTTATGCTTCCCAAACTGGATGGCATTAGCCTTTGTCAACAATTGCGCTTGGAGGGTTATCAAATGCCTATCCTGATGCTGACTGCTAACAACAGCACCACAACTCGTGTCATGAGCTTAGACGTGGGAGCAGATGATTATGTCATCAAGCCGTTTGAAACGAGCGAGTTAATTGCTCGAATTCGAGCGTTACTGCGACGAGGACGGGAAGTTTTACCTACGTTACTAACTTGGGAAAACTTACACCTGAACTCTAACACTAGAGAAGTCACCTATGGCGACAAGTTTCTGCACCTTACTCCCAAAGAGTATAGTTTACTAGAGCTTTTTCTCCGAAATCCCTGTAGGATTTTTAGTCGAAGTGCTTTGCTAGATCGCATTTGGTTATCCTCAGAAATTCCTGGAGAGGAAGCTGTGACAACCCAAATTAAGGGTTTGCGGCGGAAGCTAAAAGCCGTGGGCATAACCGCAGATTTGATTGAGACAGTTTACGGATTTGGCTATCGACTTAACAAAAAAGACAAAGCGAAGGAAGAACAAGGAAAAGCAAAGCAAGCAGAAGCACAAACAGAAAAGCATATAGCTGAAGCAAAGGTTATGGCTGTTGTGACCACGATGTGGGACGAGTATAAAGAGAGTTTGAAAGAAAAGTTTGACTTATTTGAGCAGGTGCAAGCACACTTATCAAAGAAAACTTTAGATATCCAACTACTGAAGGAAGCACAGGCGGAAGCCCACCGCTTAGCTGGATCTTTAGGGTGTTACGGCTTGCTTGAAGGTTCAAAAGTAGCACGGCAAATTGAACTGTGGCTGCAAAGTTTGATAAGTCTCAAGCAAAGTGCGACATTCCGGATGGAGAATTTAGAGAAATCAATCAAATATTTGAAAAAAATATTGCAGCAACAGGTATTTGAGGAAGAAGATAAAATAGTAAGCCGACAACGGGGAGCAGATGGAGAAATTCTTTATTCATCCCTTTTATCTCCCCTGTCCCAAGAAAAGTGCCACGCCAAAGCGAGGAACAGGGCTATGGTTACAAGAATAAGGGAAGAGTTGAAACAAATTCACTTAGCAAACCAGATAGAGTTATTTGAGCAGGCGCTTGTAAACTTATCAACCACAAGCATAGATAGGTGCTTGCTGTCCGAAGCAGAGGCAGTAGCCCATTACTTAGTTGGATCTTTGGAGTGTTTGGAGTTGCCTGAAGGTTCAAAAGTCGCAAGAGAAATTGAACTGTCGCTACAAGTCTTGACATCTGGGCGGCAAAGCATAACGTTGCAGTGGGAGAAGTTTGAAGAATTAATAAAATTACTAAAAAAAATATTAAAGCAGTCAACTATACCAGTGACTCCTTCTCCCTCTATACCATCAGCGCGACTGCTGATAATTGATGACGATATTGTGGTGAGAGAACGAATAAAAGTGGAGGCGATCGCTTGGGACTTGGAGGTAGAAGAAGCCACAAGCCTGATAGCGGCAAGACGCTTAGTTGCCGTGCATCCCCCTGATGTCATCTTACTGGATCTCTCCTTGCTCAACTCACAACAGAAGAGTATAACGTTCATTCGTGAATTGACCGAGGATAAGCCGGGAATTCCCGTGATAGTTTTTAGCTCATCCAATCAATTGGATCAACGAGTAGAAGCCGCACGTCTAGGAGCATATTGCTTTTTACATAAAACTATGAGTGTTGTTCAGGTGCTTTCTGTCGTGAAGACAGCACTCAACCATAATGCCACTAAAGCTAAAGTAATGGTTGTGGATGACGATCCTATAATACTAAATCATGTCAAAACTTTGCTGTTACCTAGAGGATTTCAAATCACTACATTGCAATACCCCCACCATTTTTGGAAGGTATTAGAAGCGGTTATCCCTGATTTACTCGTTTTAGACATTAAAATGCCAGGTTTTAGCGGTATTGAACTATGCCAAGCAGTACGCAATGACACTCGTTGGAATCAGTTGCCCGTGATATTTCTTTCTGTCTGTTCAGATACAGAAACACTACATGAAGTTTATGCGGTGGGAGCTGATGACTATGTGGAGAAACCAATTGTCGAATCAGAACTCATTACCCGGATCTTGAATCGGTTAGAGCGCACACAGAAAAATTTAAAAAACGCTGTGTCATATAGAGATCCGCACTATAAGAAGCACGACACAGCAAAGTTATGTGGGCAAAAGACTAACTTTTAATAGTGGATGATGAGGTTAGGCTTCCTCTTATCTTATTCCTTACCTTAACCTGCTCACGCTATGGATCATAACGAGTTTTTCCCCTTACAAGCAAGTCATTTAACGAATTGCGATCTTGAACCCATTCACACTCCAGCCTTGATTCAGCCTCATGGTATTCTTTTTGTCTTACAAGAACCTAAATTAAACATTGTTCAAGTTAGCAATAATACTGAGGAGCGTCTGGGAATTCAGCCTCGAGAGCTTTTGGGAAAACCATTAACAGATTTATTCACTTATCGACAAGTTCGTTGGTTGAAAAAAAGGTTATCTGAACAACGCGAAGAGATAAATCCTATTAATTTATATGTAAGGACAAAAAAAGGTAAACTATTCTTTTATGGCATACTTCATCGTTTAAATGGAGTCATAGTTATCGAATTAGAAGAAGCTGATTCTAAAGAAAACAATAATTTCTTAAGTTTCTACCATTTAGTTCAGCCTATCATAGTCAAATTTCAAAAAGCATTGACTTTGCTCGACCTGTGTCAAGTCGTTGTCCGGGAAGTGCGAAAAATAATAGATTTTGACAGAGTGATGGTTTATCAGCTTGATTCAGAAGGTACTGGCACAGTCATAGCTGAAGATAAGTTAGAAAGTTTGAGTCCTTTTCTTGGTTTAAACTATCCATCTTCAGCCATACCCGAACAAGCCAAGCAATTACACATCCTCAATCCAATTCAGTTAATTCCTGATGTTAATTATCAGCCTGTAGAACTGATTCCTACTTATAATCCAATCACTTATCAACTTTTGGAGCAAAGCTTCAGTGTTTTAAGAAGCGTTTCGCACATGCATCTTGAGTGTCTCCAAAATATAGGTGTTGCAGCTTATCTATCAATATCCTTAATTCGAGATGAAAAATTCTGGGGATTTATTATATGTTATCATTATTCGCCTAAGTTTGTTCACTATAAAGTGCGTACTGCTTGCGAAATGCTCAGTAAAGTAATGTCTCTAGAACTAGCTTCTAAAGCTGATGAAATTGCTCAGATAAATCAGCAACTGACATTAGCTTTACAAGCAGTAAAAATGGGAATTTGGGATTGGGATCTGCTGACTAATAAAATCATTTGGTCAACGGGTCACGAGCAGTTATTTGGATTTAAATCAGGGGCTTTTCCGGGAACTCTCGAAGCTTTTATGGCTTGTATTCACCCAGATGATGTAGAATCTGTGAAAATAACCATATATCAGGCACGCAGTCTGCATCATGATTATTATCAAGAATTTCGGATAGTGTGGCTGAATGGTAGCATTCACTGGATTGAGTCTAAGGGTAAATTTTTCTATAACGATGAAGATCAAGCAGTACGGATGCTGGGAACTGTCGTAGACATTAGCGATCGCAAAGCTAGAGAAGAACAACTGCGTCTGTTAGAATCTGTGATTATCAATACCCATGACGCAGTAATGATCGGCGAAGCACAACCAAATAATCCAGTGCATCCCCAAATTGTCTACGTTAATCCCGCATTTAGCAAAATGACAGGTTATACTTTAAAGGAAATCTTAGGCAAAACACCGTTTATTCTCGTAGGTGAAAAAACAGACCAGATAGTTTTAGATAAGATTCGTACAGCACTGCAAAACTATCAACCAGTGAAGGTTGAGGGGATTCACTACACCAAAGAAGGCAGACAATTCTGGGCTGAAGTCAATATTTTCCCAGTGGCAGATAAAACAGGTCGATTTACTCACTGGGTATCAGTGAGCCGTGACACCACTGCACGAAAGCAGGCAGAAGTTACGTTGAAAGAGAGTGAGGAGCGGTTTCGCCAGCTAGCAGAGAATATCCAAGATGTTTTTTGGATCAGAGATTTAAAAATTGGCAAGATATTGTATATCAGCCCAGCCTACGAGAAAATTTGGGGGCGCAAAAGGGAAAGCTTGTACGCCAACTCTGTAGACTGGAGTAATAGTGTCCATCCCGATGACTGGCAAAGAATGCAAGCTACTACCATTATAAATGCTGAAAACTCATATCAAGGTAGTTTTGAACAGGAGTACCGCATCATACGTCCAGATGGAACACAGCGGTGGATTCGAGACAGGGGGTTTCCTATTCGGGATGAGCTTGGACAAGTCCAACGTATAATTGGGATTGCACAGGATATTACCGAGCGCAAACAAGTAGAAGCTACCTTACAGCAACTCAATGAGGAGTTAGAAATTCGAGTTCAACACCGAACTCTTGAGCTAGAACGCTCTCAAGCAACCCTGCTACAGCAATTGAGACGAGAGCGGGTGATGGTAAGCTTAACTCAACAAATACGCTATTCCTTAGACCTGAAAGTCATTCTGAACACCACCGTTACCAAAGTCCAAAAATTGCTGGGATTGGATCGCGTTGTCATATACCAATTGCGAGGCAATGGTACCGGAAGCGTCATTGCCGAAGCCGTTAGAGGCGAATGTACTAGAATTTTAAACCTCGTCTTCCCCGAAGAGACGTTTCCTACAAAATGCGGCCAGCGTTATCAAGAAGGACGAATTTACGTCCTTAGCGATCGCGAAAAAGACGACATCATCCCGTGTCTGGCAGACTTTTTAGCTCATATTCAAGTCAGGGCAAAACTGGTAGTTCCCATTATTCAACAAGACACTCTTTGGGGACTGCTGATTGCGCACCAGTGTAGTGAACCGAGGGATTGGCAAACCTGGGAAGTAGATTTGCTCCAGCAGTTAGCGAATCAAATGGCTATTGCCATTCAGCAATCAGAACTCTACCAGCAATTGGAGGAAGAACTGCTTGAACGCCAGTCGATTGAAGTCGCATTGCGACGAAGCGAAAATTTGTTTCGTTCTTTAAGTGATTCTGTGCCAGTAGGTATTATTAGAGCGGATGCTCAGGGGAAAATTATCTATACGAATCCTTGTTGTCAAGAAATTTGTGGATATACCTCCTCCGAAGCGCTGGGAGACGGCTGGATACAGTTTGTTCACCCCGAGGATCGACAAGATATTCTACCTCAATGGGATGCATTAGCAGTCGTAAAACAGCAGTTCTTTTGTGAGGTTCGTTTTATTCATCAGAACGGAACGATCCGGTTCTGTCGAGTCAGATCAGTTCCCCTGTTTTCCGAATCAGGTGAATTAACGGGTCATGTTAGCACAGTAGAAGATATTACGGAAAGTCGAGCAATCGAAAAAATGAAGAACGAGTTTATTTCGATTGTGAGCCACGAACTGCGAACACCCCTGACTTCAATTCGCGGATCTTTAGGATTACTCGTTGCTGGGATACTCAAAGACAACCCGGAAACTGCCCAACAAATGTTAGAAATAGCTGCTAGCGATACGGAACGTCTAGTACGTTTAGTCAGTGATATTCTTGATTTAGAGCGTCTAGAAGCAAACAAAGTTACCTTGCTAAAGGAGTGGAGTTTCGCTGCTCTACTTATGCGGCAATCTGTAGAAATTATGCAGCCTTTAGCAGGGGAAAACAAGATTCGCCTGCACATTGTACCCACTTCCATGCAAATACTGGTAGCTCAAGACCAAATTATTCAAACTCTTGTTAATTTAGTAAGTAACGCAATTAAGTTTTCGCCCCCAGATAGTACGGTAACACTGAGTGCTGAAGAGCTACCAGACGAAATTTTACTGAAAGTTCAAGATCGAGGAAGAGGTATTCCTAATGATAAGCTAGAAACTATTTTTGAAAGGTTTCAACAAGTCGATCTTAGTGATTCCCGCCGTCAAGGAGGAACAGGCTTAGGCTTAGCGATCTGCCACAGTATTGTGCAACAGCATGGTGGCAGAATTTGGGCAGAAAGTGTGTTAGGCGAAGGTAGTACTTTCTATTTTACTGTTCCAAAACCCCAACAAGATTGAGGATAAAATTTAAAGAATTCTTGGCTTCATATCATATTCGGTTGAACACTTATCATAATGTTTGTAGTTTCGCTGTCTAGCCAGCGGCATCCCCGAAGGAGTACGCTTTCAAACTGTTAAGAACTCTAAAACGTACGGACAGATTCTTTCGGAGGGAAACCAACGCCCTTCGGGTGACGCTCGTTCCGA
>JAQYWP010000478.1 GCA_029379285.1 Rhizonema sp. PD38 | reverse complement strand
TTTACCAACAAGACCGAGAGCTTGCCAAGCTTGAAGAAAGACGACAAATTATTAAAAATATGCTTGAAGTTCGCCAAAGCGAACTTGATAGCGAACTGATAACTCTCGTATCAGCAATATCAGCTTTACCAGCAAAAGAATTTACCCTCTTACTTATGCAACTATCTAGAGAGGAATTAATAGCAAGATTTGGTACGCAATCTTCATAAATTTTAAATAAGCGTGAATTCTTGGCATTGACACGGAACACAACGCCATCAGGCTATCATTCAGGCTCTGTTTAACTTTGCTGTCGAGCAAGGCTCTGGAAAAATATCTCTTATATCAGAGGCATACCCAAATAAGTGCGCTTTTTACAGCAGAGGCGATTGCACTCCTCTCGCAGTATCGTGTTCTACCAATTCTCCAAAAGAAGGCAACAGATACAGTGGGTAGGTGCGTTAGCGTAGCGTTAGCGAGTCTTCGAGCGTCACGGTGAGAGACAAATCGACTCAAGGCAACCGATCCACAACCAAACGAAGAAGTCTCGTTGTTTAATCCAAGGGCAAAATTTTTGGCGATCGCATTTCATCTAGTCTGCGGATAGACTGTTGATTATTGGTTTGACACCGATTGGACGGGCAACAGTCAGTGCATTAGCTTGAAATCGAGAACGAGTCATCAGTATTCGTGCGACTGACAAGGAAGTTGGTCGGCATCCACCTACACAGAATTCAATTCAACAAGAGTAAAGCTTATTCGTTCCTCATTCAGCAACGCAACGATTGAGGGTTATCACCGCTCTATCTTGACTCACGGCAAACGCGAGAACCTCGTCATCGGGAATCATCTTTAAATTAGCTTTTCCTGCTTCTTGAACGGTGAGTACATCATATCCTAATGTACGTAGTACTTCAGTTGTAATACGGGGAAAATGTTCATCTGCATATAGACGTGCCATTAATTAAGCTTCCTGGTTTTTTCGAATCGCAGCTTCAATTTTCTCTGAATGAGTATCCGCATAAGCCCAGGCATTGACTAAGTCGGTGGCACTGATGTGGCGATAATCGTCGAGAAGTTGTGCTTCGCTAATACCTAAACGATGGGATTCAACTAAACCCCAAACGGGAAGACGAGTTCCGGTGATGCAGGCTTCTCCACCACAGACACCGGGAGTTTTCTCAATGCCACGCTAGGAGTTACCTAAGCTTTGAGTAAAAATTCAATTCGATCTTGGTATTCATTCTCAAACGAAGCCGCTGCAATGATAATAAATTCTTCGACCGTTTGTCCAATGCTTTGGTTTGCATCGATGGTTTTGAGGATAAAGCAAGTTGAAGCATAAGAAAGTGTAGGCAACCATTCCTGGTTCCCAAGGAACATCGCCCGATCCCGGCTTAGTAGTGGGATAAGATTACTGGAAAACTGTCGCGACTTCCCCTGATACTTGGTGACAATAGTTACTATATTATTTTCTCAAACGCCAAAGAGAGATAATTCTGCATGACCAATCATGAAGAAAAAAGTGAGAGACTAAACATTCAAGAAAAAGCTGAACAATCTGAAGTTTCCGGTTCGCGCTATATCTTTCGTGGTGACGATCAATATAAAGACAGTTCTTTAGGATTTGAAATAGGCGGAAAAGAAGCTGAAGAAGCAGATATTCAAACCCCTTGGGAGCATGTGAGTGAGAAAGAAAGCTATCAGACTAGCCGATACATATCCTTCTCAGAAAGAATAAAAATGCCAGGAACCCGTGGGGCTGCGTTTTTCACTCTTAAAAATAAGATTATAAAGGTTGCCTGGGATACGCTCAAACAGTTAGAAAGTGAAGGTATAATTAAAATATATACCCCAGAAACTGTTGAAAATCTAATGCTTCAACAAAAACGTAAGGTTAGTAAACGAGCAACCGCAATTAGAGAGGAGATGGAAAAAAATGGTGAAATTCTCATAGAAGGAAAAATACCAAAGGAGATATTATTTATAGTCAATAATTAATAATATTAGCTCTCTTGAAAAACTTATGTCAGAAGAGTTGTTAGCTATTGTGCAGGAATTAAAAAACTCAGATCCAGAGATACGTGAGAATGCGTTGGACAAAATAGGTACACTTAAGCCAAGTAATGCCCTGGATATTATTCTTCCTTTTTTATCAGATGCAGACCCTGAAGTACGTGGTACCGCAGCTTGTAACTTAGGAGAAATTCGTGATAGCCGTGCTGTACCATTCCTCATTAATGTAGCAAGAGTTGATTCTCACCAAAAAGTTCGTGCAGATGCTTTATTAGCGCTGGCTGAGTATCGAAGTTCTGAAATACTTGATTGTTTAGTCGATGAAGTATACCAAGAAAAACGTTCGAGACGACCTAGACAAGAAGTTGCAAGGCAACTGAAGTACTACAATACTGAGTCATCTGTGAATGCATTAATACTATTACTTCAAGATGAGGACGTTTACGTGAGAATTTCAGCGGTAGATTCGCTCAAAGAACTAAATCGTCCTAGATTGCGCGAGATTTGGGAAAAGGCAATGAATGATGAAAGTTATTATGTGACCGAGATAGCTAGAGAGGCGCTTGCTAATTTAGATTTGTTTGTTTCAACAAAACCTATGTAAAGTAAACGGCCAAAGGCTAAGGACGTTCGCCTTCCGGTGAAAAATCTCTCGCCGCTGGAAATAAAATGATTAAAGATGAGAAATCGAAAGGTGCCATACTCGCTCATCTTGGCAAACTGTTACCACCCATAGTTTGCCAGCAACGTACTACAAAAATAAACCGGAAGGCGATGGAGACAAAAGCAATAAGCGGTGCAAAGCGCCATGAAGAAGCTAAGCTGGAAGCAATGCTGCTGGAAGTTCTCAGTGCGGGTGAGCCGATTGAAATGACTCCTGAATACTGGCTAGCAAAGCGTCAAAAACTTCAGTCGCGGCTGCGGGAGCGCTAAGCGTGAAACTCTTGGTGATTAATTTACAGGCGGATCTTGATATTGATCGAGAAGCACTTATAATCATGGAATCAACGAATATTGACACAGTTTTCTATTAGATACTCATCCCTTATTTTGGGTAAAACGAAAGTTATGAATATCGAGCTAGCTTTATGGAAAGCCGTTATTAGTCTGCCAGAACCTCTTAAGATAGAACTATTACATTATGCAGAATATCTACGAGAAAAATATCCAAATAATCAACAATCGCGGAAAAAGATGGAAACAGAACAGGGTTATGGTACTTGGGCAGGTCAAATCGTTATCTCAGATGATTTTGATGAACCATTAGAAGATTTGGCGGAATATATGTAATATGAAAGCTCTATTAGATACCCATGCTTTTCTTTGGTATTTGCTAGGTGATACCAATCTATCACTTAAATCTAAGAATATTATTGATACCAAAGAAAACTTGTATTTTAGTATTGTTAGCCTTTGGGAAATTGCTATAAAAATTAATATAGGTAAGTTGTAAATTCATCGACCTATTGAAGATTTATCTAAGGAATTGCAACATATAAATATCCAAATATTACCCATTATCGATAAAGATATTGAGTTGTACTCAAAGCTTACTCTTCCATCAAATCATCGCGATCCGTTTGATAGAATGTTGATTGTTCAAGCTATCAATCACTCTCTTGTTTTGATTAGCAGAGATGTCAGGTTTGATACTTATCCCATTCACAGGTTATGGGATTGAGCCTAATTTTAGGTAATCTTTTGTGTAATTAATCGCGTCTAACTACTTATCATAACAACGAAAAAGTCCCGTTGTTCAATCCAAGGGCAAAATCCTTGGCGATCGCATTTCATCTAGTCTGCAAATGGACTTATTGGTTTGACAACGATGAGACGAGCAACCGTCATGTTAAGAGCGTTAAAGCGCAACTACAACTACAAGCATTATTCATTATTATAAGTGATCAACTGAACACGATATTAGCTGGAATTCAACCGAAAGCAAATGGAAAAAATCTTCTCCTGTGACTTTTGACGCTTCCTTGGGATGAATAGTTCGGGAAAAGTGAAGAAATCGAAAGGTTGCCATACTCGCTCATCTTGGCAAACTGTTACCACCCATAGTTTGCCAGCAACGTACTACAAAAAGAAAATGAAGAGAAAAGCAAAAGGCGGTTGCCAGGTATCGAAAACCAGAACCAGCAAGACTTCGTGGAAAATGGGATATTTATAAATCTTCACAAAAAGCTGTAAGCTTTATATGTTACAGTCTACAAGTCTCGACGCGAGAGAAGAATAAATACCCATTCCAAAAACCCCTCATAGTACTTTATGTCTTCGGGAGGTAGGCTTCAGGTGCTGCAAGGTCAAATGTCATATTCTTATAGTACAACCACTTATCCTGACGACGCCAACCAACATGATCGCCAAATGCTTCCCAAATTTTTTGGTCGTAATCTCTGGTTCCACCCAGACTTTGATAAATACGCTTTTGCATGGAGAAACCAAATTTTCCCTGACTGTATTTTACCCAAAGTTGGTCAATAATGCTCAGGTCAAGGCAGGGAAAATTGTCAATACTTTCGTCATATAGCCAACCTTCTTTTTCTCTCCCTGCTACTGCTAACATCACTCGCCTTGTTTCCTCATCAGCTTCTCGCCATTTACCCGCAGCAAGTAAATCCCGTAGTTGGGTGTAATCCATTTTGGCGGTGATTAATTTGATTGGTGAAGATTCCGCACCGCCCAAACCTAGCAATTTCCTAAACTCTAACACTGTCTGCGGTCTCTGTTGCGCCTCCAACTCCATCCCTTTGAGAATAGCGTGATTGACGCGATCGCTAATGTGGGGGTTATATTCCTTTGACGGTGGTAATTGCTGGTTATCATACTTGCGACGAAATGGTGTCACTATCTCTTCGTCAGCAGCTTTGAGTGCATCACCTGTCAGCAAAAAATACAACGTTGCGGCTAAAGCATAAACAGTCTTCTGATACTACCTTAACAAAATGTGGCTGTTGTTTCCAGATAACCAATGTTTGCTAGGTGTAAAAATCTTACCCATACAGCGACAGGCGAATTTCCCTCCTCAAATTTAGCCACCTCTACAAAACGTGCAATAGCTAAGTTTTTCGGGTTGCGCTTAATAGCAATTGAGATGCAACAATATCAACGTTTTTGTTAACATCCATCATGCCTATGATATAATAACCTACTAAGCTATAATGAGATCACTCAATGCACTTTAATTGGGACTATTACCAACTGTACGTATAGCAATTTTTCAACTCTCATTGCAATAATCAACTGGCAAGTTTCAAATGTGCTAGCAGTGTACGTACATAAGTTAGCTGTACTACCAGAAGAACAAGGACAAGTACTGGGGGCATGGTGTTTGGAAGCTATTGAAAAACTGGCACTTTCTCGGGGATATAATGTTGTACGATTAGATGCTGTGAAAACTCACTATAAACTTTTATCTTTCTACGCAAGTCGAGGATTCCAGAGAGTGGGAGAAATCATTTTCAGTTCAGATATCTGGGTTGATACTTTTGTTTTTGAAAAAATGTTATCAAGTGAAGCAATTATTTAAAAGTTGGAGGCAGTTATCATGTGGTTGAATACAATCGATCATATTCAAGTAACATCTTCGCAGTCAGCAGAAGATGCAATGCTATTTTTCTACAGCAAAGTTTTGGGACTCACTGAAATTCCTAAACCTGAGACAAGTAAAGCAAATGGAGGTGCTTGGTATGTTTTGGGAAATATTCAGATTCACATTAGTACGGAAACAAACCCCGAGAATACAGCATCTAGGCGACACATTTGTTACTTAACAAGTGATTTACAGGCTTTTGAGGAACACTTACAAGCGCATGGTGTGGAAATCTTACCAGATCAACTACCAGTACCAGGACGCCATCGCTTCTTTTTGCGCGATCCCGGTGGGAATCGGATAGAAATAGCAGAAACGAACAGTTAATCTTTACAAAAACTGGGCGATCGTCGGTCATTAACAACTTCAAAATCGAAGCTCCAAGATCCCGCTTTTTAAGATTTCATTCAAATATAGGCTTAATTTCTTGCATATTTCGACTAAAATTTGATTCTAAAACTTTGTAGCATTTGCATAGATAAAATAGCGCTCTGTCACTTTGACCTCGGCGTTGAAACCGACTTGCGTCAGCTTGTTTTTGAGTTCATCAGGCTGATAAAAAATTTTCACAATCTGAAATTCTTGACCATCATTTAACTTACGGCTTTTATAGATGCTGCCGTCATCATTAAGGTTATGGTTATTAGCTGTAGATGTAGGTTCAAAGCGCGAGTCAATAATAAATACTTGTCCACCAACACGAACAGATTTATAGACTTTTGTCAAAAATGATTTAAGTAATTCTGGTGGTACATGAGATAACCAGAAGGAGAAAAATGCTAAATCATATTCAGTGTCGGGTTCCCATACAAATAAATCAATTTGACGATATTCCACATTCGGTGAACCTAACTTGCGGCGATTTATTTCATTTGCTTCTTGGGATGCGTCAATTGCAGTAATTTTCTTGCCAATATTTAAAAGTTCCTGCGTCCAGATTCCCGTTCCACTAGCTAACTCTAAGATTTCCTCGGTTTGTCCAACTTTTTGTAAAGCCTGTTTGACAACATCTACTTCGTTGAACCAGCGCTGGTTACTGTCCTCACCGCGATCATAACGACCAATGCGATAGAACCACTCATCATATTCGTTGGCTCTGGCGCGATAGTAGGCAATTTGTTCTTTAATAATTTGG
>JAQYWP010000477.1 GCA_029379285.1 Rhizonema sp. PD38 | reverse complement strand
TTCCCACTCAGCTTCACTTGGTAGACGGTAGGGTTTACCAGTGTATTTAGAGAGGCGAGCGCAAAACTCAATAACATGAAACCAGGAAACTTGCTCAACAGGAAGATTTTTTCCTTGAAAGTGAGATGGATTTGACTTAATATATCGGTCCACTTGTGGGAGGGAGGCGACGATTTGCCATTGTGCTTGAGTTACAGGATACTTGCTTATAAAGAAAGATTGAATCGTTACTCTATGCTGAGGACTTTCACTGTTAGAGCGCTCAGGTTCATCTTCTGGCGATCCCATCAAAAAGCTTCCAGAAGGAATGGCTACCATTTCTAGCTGCACTTCATTTCCTAAGTCTTCGATAAAGCACGTAGCTTGCTGACGATGCCGCTTGACTGTCAGTTCTGTTTTTCGTCTGAGCCAACCTGACTGTTTCAGTTCAATGGTGGCTACTTCAAATTCAAAAGGTTGCAGGTGAATACTTGGGGATGTTTCTGTCTCTGCTTCGAGAGTGGTGGTTGCGACTTCAAACTCAAAGGTCAATATTTTAGGAGGGTTATGATATACTTCTAATACCTGCTCAATAACTGGAGATTTTCGTTCTAACTGTTCTGCCAAAGCAGCATAGTCTTCACCTAGTTGACGCAACACCTGCATAGCAATTGTAGCAAAAGGGATAACCTCTTGTTGTGTGCTGATATCCCAGTTGGGGTTAGGAGAGAGTAATGCGGCAAAACTCTTGATTTGTAAACCTGTTTTACGAGCTATGTATTGAGAAACCTTTTCTAGAACTGCATCAATTTCTGTAATCCTGACAGAACTAAGCAAAATTTCCCGAACTCCATCCACAAATTTATATTGCCATTTTGGTTGAGTCGGCTCATGACTTTGAACAAAATGCAGTAATCCACTCATGAAAATTTCTGCTAAGTGAATTTGCCTGGATTCTGACAACAGTTCTTGCTGAATGATATGGATGACAGGTAAACTTACAGGTGCAGCCGCCATGAAGCCTACTAATTTTCTGGCTAAAGGGGAAGCTGTGGCATAAAACCGTTTAACTAAAAACTCCGGTTGTGTTAATTGCTCAGGAATGGGAGACGAAGATTTTGGTAGAAGTTCTCTCCAATTTTGCTCAAATAAGACACCGAGTGTCTGGATGCTACCTGCTCCAGCAACCACTCGTGCCCACTTTGTTAAGGATTCAGGCTCTAGCGTTACTACAGGAAACTTCAGCGCCATTGTCGGTTTTTCTTCCTGCCAAATAGGTAGTCCACTGACAATCAGTTGCGAATTAAGGACACCAGGAGTGATCGCACTCAGTTGTACAGAGCTTCCCACTCCTAGCACCGTCCGCTCCCACAGTTGCTCTGGCAACAATTGCAGTACTGCCACTGGAACGTGATTTCCCCAAAGCTCTAAGAGTTTGTGTATTTCTCCTTGCCACCACAGGGGGGAAATACAGTCACTAATCAGCAATATCAAGCGTCTACCTGTGGCATCCAATAGCTCTTTTGGACTGCGAGAACGCTGTTTACTTTGCACTTCTTGCTGAAACGGAAAAAGCTGGGGTGTTCCATCTGTTTGTGTCTGTAAACTCCAAGCGTATACGTTGCGAAATGCCCCATGTCGCTCCATTAATTTTTGGAATTCTGCAATGGTTTCTTCCCAAACAACTGTTGTACGGGTTTCTTCCACCACCAACACCAACTCCAACCAGCGCTCCCGTGCGGGTTGCAAAACAGGCGACCAAACCTGATATTCTGCAATCTGTCGAGATGTACCTTCTTCATCCAAAACCAATTCTGTTCGGGATGGCACTTTTCGCATAAGTGGACGAAGCGCTCTGGCTAAAGCCAAGGAATTTCTGAGAGCAGGTGCAGCCGGTGCTTTAAAGGGTAATCCTTCTGGTGTAGACGATGATTGCTCTTCGGAACCGGATTTAGGGAGTGTATCAGACGAATAAGCAGAAACTGTAGGTTGCTTTTTAGAGGGAGTAGGAGATAAAGGCGGGGTTTGTGCGGCGTTTGCGGAAGTAGATGTGATCGGTGTAGAAGGTTGAATGGCTTGTTCAGACGGCGGCTCAATTTGATCTGGCTCAGGTGCAGCTTGTTTCATCTGATTTGCTAACCAGAGTAAATCGGCAATTTCTTCCGCATTCAGTTGCAGCCCAGCCTGTTCCAGACGGGCAATTAGCCGTCTAATCATAAGTTTTCTGAGCTATCCAAATACTTCAATACCTGATTAATTAAATCATCCCTAGTTTTGCCTATGGGGAAATGTTCCCTTGTTACCAAGTAAACTGCATTTAGTAGTTGATCGGTTGCCAACTCTCCGTTTTCGCGTTTCTTCAGAAAATCAGTAATCAAAGTATCTGCTTGTTTTAGTAGATGATCCTCTTGTTGAGCAATTTCTTTGTTTTCAGCTTCTTTTTTGCTAAGGTGTGCGATAACAATACGCTTTAACTCCTCCCGGTTAGGTTCCCTGATATTCAGTCGCAGACAACGACGCAAAAATGGCGGAGGAAAATCTCTTTCGCCGTTACTGGTGAGAATCACAAACGGAAAGCATGTACAACGAACCCTTCCCCCCAGGATTTTTGCTTTAAAATCTTGTTTGCCTGTTTCTGTTTCATCAGTATATGCTGTCTGCACTTCCACTTCATTCAGTTTGCCGACAATCCGTCTGAGTTCTGGAATTTCAAACTCCCCTTCCTCAAATATGTGCAGCAAGTCATTAGGTAAATCGATATCGCTTTTGTCAATTTCGTCAATCAGCAATACTCTTGGCTTCTTGGAGGGAAGTAAAGCCGTTCCTAGTGGGCCTAAATCAATATATTTACCGATTTCTTCTAAATTATCTTTATCTGCACCTTTTGCATCCTGCAATCGCCTGATCGCATCGTAGCGATAAAGCCCATCCTTAAGTGTAGTGCGAGTTGTAATCGACCAGTGTAGCACTTCCCCCAAATTTAGTTCATAAGCAACTGCATAAGCTAGGGATGTTTTACCAGTTCCTGGTTTACCAGTGACATAACAAAGGTCGTCGTAAATATAAAGCTGCATTCACTAACTCAATTTCTTCCGGACGTGCTTGGAATGTTACACCCCGTCTTTGCTTTTTAGCAACCCTACCGTCAGTGTCGCTGCGGAAATTTCGCCAACTTGGTGGAGATGGAAGTTTCCAGTTTTCATGTTGCTTTCCGTCTCCCTTAAAGATTTTCCAATCATTCATAAGATTAGGACACAGATTGTGGTATTGAATAAAAGTAGCCTGCATCAGGAGTTAGGCGATCAGGGTCTTCCCAGATCAATGAAAGATGATGTCCTATATGATCGTCTTTACCCTGTGGTGCGTCAAGGCGTTTTTTTCTCACACTTTCAGGTAGTTCTAGAATGCAACAGTCTAGTAACGAATTGATTGCAGATGAATTGTCTCCCCTTTGATTTTCAAGAGCTTGTTTTAGCTCTTTTCTTACCCAGAGGGCAATAGGGGTAGCAGTAATTAGAAGGAACGAAAAAATTTTTTCATCACTAGTTGTCTCTGAATCGTTAGTTAAGATAAGACCGATCGCTTTATCTAGTTTTTTCCGAAGTTCATCTAAGCTATGATTTCCTGACAGCAATTCTAGACTACATTGGCTATTAAACACCTGTTTCAAAGTTTGCCACTTATCAGACCAAAGTACCTTATAGGGATAATTTTTTTGGAGTCGCTCATTTGCACGTACAACCACCTTATATTTTTTACCGATGGTTTCCGGCATGTCAAATTCCACTCTTATAAAAGAATCAACTGTATGATTCAATAGTTTATAGGGCAGAAAAAACTCTACAGTCAATTCTCCTATAAAATCCAAGCTACTTTCTTCTAATAAGGAATTGACTATTTTTGGTAAATCCTGAAGCGTAAAAGTTTTCTGCAATGTTTTAGACACAGATATTTGTTTAAATCCATCGCCCGCTTCCGGTTTGTAATGCCGAATGTCGCGAATTAGCCAAGCATCAATATAAAATCTATCTAATTTTTCTGTTTTGGCTTTAACTCGAATCAATAAATATGATTGAATATTTTTATTATTTAAAATATTATTTTTTTGAATATCTTGTATTAGCTGATAAAAATTTTGAATGTTATCTTTACCCCACTTTTGTAGTTGCTGACTTAAAGGTTGAGGAATATTAACATCAACAGCTAAATGTACTACAAAGCGTTCAATAGGAGCAAATTGTGGATTATCTCCTCGAATATCTTGTAAAATTTCCAGGATACCTTCTACAGTATCGGGCTGTTGACTAAAACCTTGAGGACAGCAAGCTTGATAGGCTCTCTTAATATCGGTGATGGTTGAATCTACATAAGGTTTCAGAATTTGAAGTAGAGGATGTGCAGTGACTTTAGTTTGCGAGAGACTCTTTAGCTTCTGCTCAATTGTATTCATCTCCTGCTCGATTTCTTCAATCTGTCGTTGCAAGTTATTCCGACTCTGAGCGTTTTCGGTGTGGTTCAACTGAGCGAAAACGTCAGTCAAGTCCTTCCCAAGCTTAGATAACCTTTCTTCATACAACTTTTTGATAAGTGGTTGATTAATTTCTCCCATGTCCTAATTCATTAAGCTGTGCTTCAACCTTCTTCATATCCTGCTTGATCGCTTCAAGCTGTCGTTCCAGTTTATTGCGACTCTGTGCATTTTCGGTGTAATTCAATTGATTATACACAGCCTCAAAATCACTTTCCAGAATTCCTAATCGTTTATTTAGTTCTTTGGCTTTAATTGCTTGCACCCGACTCAAGAGTTGAGGAGTTATTGGCTGCTGAACACGTTGATTCAACAAGCTCCAGGTTTGGACTAGCACTTTTGTCGGAATCATAAATGCTGCTCTCACACCTTCGCGCTTTTTCTCTGCGGCGATCGCCATTCCTGCGACTCCCTGTAATGATTCATCCCAGACTGGTGCGCCACTAAACCCAGGTTCAACTTGATAGCCCGGAACCTTAATAGCTTCCATCTGTATCCATCCGGTAGCCTGTGTATCCCGTAGTTCCCCTGTTGCCCATACACCTACATCATGTCCTTGGGGAAAACCAAATATCCGAAACGAATGTCCCCAATAATTTGATGCTGTAACCAGTTGTACAGGACTTACCCCAGTTGGTGGAACATCTTCTAGGTGTAATCCAGCAATATCTTCTCCTATTTGGGGTGGGTTCACAGGCTGCCAAAACTCAACTTTTGCTTTGAGTTTTTGTTTAGGCTCAATCAGAGGAAAGTCAAGCTCTATGATTCCTATTGGTGGTTCTTGCGTGTTGCTTGGAATACCCAAAGCTTCTGTGACTACATGGGCACAGGTGAGGAGATGGTGATCGCTAACTAGAAAACCAGCACCGACAACTGTTGTTATTCCATTGGTGTGGGTACGGTAAATACGAGCGATCGCCGTTTTAAACGTCTGCAAGTAATTCTCGGTTGACATGAAACCTGTGTCCTACTCTTTAGTCCATTTCACGGTAATCTCAAAATTAACTTCTCCACCCACCGAGGTTAAAATAGCTCCAGCCTCAGCGCTAAGCTTGACACCAAACTTCACATGCATTTCTTCAGGGCTTAAGTCTTTAAGTTTCGTAGTCAGACTTGAAATAACTGGCTTAATCTTATCTATAGCATCTTCAAAAGTCTGTTGTGCTTCAGCAACCATACCACCAGATGGCAGAGCAACCCTCCCAACCGCTGTATTCTCTAGTTCTTCTACTTCTACTAAAAACTTGCTGCCATTGTCTAAGGAAAACTCGACTAGTTGCTTTTCTACCATACAGTCTTCCTCTTTTAAAAAACTTGTGACCCAAATTCTAATATTATTCCACAATTATTGATGCAGGCCATACTCATTTATTTGCACAACGTTTCCAAGGCTACATGGCACATCTCAAAGTGATCTGTGCGAGTTGTCAAGTTATGTAATACACACGACTTCATAAGCAATTACTTTGAGTTCCTACAGTATAGGCGATCGCTCCCCACACTCTACGCCCTACAATTAACCATTAGCTATCAGCTATAAGCGTATAAGAGGAGTATTTACTTGAAGGAGCGATTGCAAGAACTACAGGAAACTTTTTACACAGAAATTCCCATTACCTACTATTTGGGAGTCATCGTGCAAGACTACAATGGTAACTGTCTAACATTGAAAGCAGCATTAGAGAAAAATATTAATCACAAAGACACTGCTTTTGCAGGCAGTCTGAATGCCTTGGTAACGCTTGCTGGCTGGGGACTACTTTGGCTGATCCTTAAAGAGCAAGAGTTAAAAGCAAACATTGTTATCCAAGATAGTCGTATTTCCTATCTCAAACCAGTAACCACACATTTTTCAGCTAAGTGTTACCTCCCTGAATCATCACAAATCTCTCATTTTGTCAGTATCTTGAGCAAGAGAGGAAAAGCAAGGCTAGAACTATACTTAGAGGTATGGGAAGCAGGAGCATTAGCCGTAGCATTTCAAGGAAGGTATGTTGCCGTTCTCAAAAATACAAGAATTGGGGAGTAGGGAAGCAACAGGAGGTTACCCACGGACTTTAATATCAGGATAGAAGTAGAGAAAATAGAAAAATTAAATTAATCAGGTAAAAACTCTTGATTCAAACATTCATCCACAGTCAAAAAAGACTCTACAGGAAAATTATCAAGAGTTAGCCCAGTTTCTAAAGCCGCTAACTGACGTGCATCTTGATAACAT
>JAQYWP010000476.1 GCA_029379285.1 Rhizonema sp. PD38 | reverse complement strand
TCAAATCATAAATCTTTACAGAGAAAATTGTTCAAGTTATTTCTGCGTGATGCCTTTAACAAGATTAAACCAGGAATGAGTGGTGGTCCATTACTAGATGAACAAGGGCGTGTAGTGGGAATTAATGGAATAGCAAGCACAGACATTACAACTGGAGCAACTGATTTTGCAGGTATTCCTATCAGCACCTACGTGAAGCTTGCCTCAATAGCAGAATCTTTTCAACCAAAAGTTTCCATCACTTCAAGAGAGATTGCCAACATTGCCAAACAAGTCACAGTGCTGATCCAAAGTCAGAAGCCCAGGTATGGTTCAGGGGTGATTATCAAACGAGTTGGCAACACCTACACCATTCTCACTACCGCTCATGTCATCGATGTCCCAGATAAATATGAAATCGTGACGGCGGATAATCAGCATTATCAACTCAACTACAGCAGTGTCAAACGCTTACCAGGAGTAGATTTAGCTGTAGCAGAATTTACTAGCAATCGAATTTACACCGTTGCAAAGATCGGGAATTCCGACACCGCAAAAGAAGGCACGAAGATTTATGTCTCCGGATATCCAGAACCATCCTATGCGATTAATCAATCAATTTATACTGTCACAGTAGGAGATCTGACAGCCAATGCCAGCAAACCGCTTCGTGATGGCTATGCTTTAGTTTACACCAATGAAACAAAACCAGGGATGAGTGGTGGTGCAGTCTTGAATAACAACGGTGAACTAGTAGGAATTCACGGCAGAAGAGATGTGGATACTGAAACCATAACAGGTTTTAACTTGGGCATTCCCATCAACACCTATGTGAAAATCCGGTAATTATTAATTATCCCTAAGACATGCCTTAAGTAAGTCGGCGATAAAAAACCTAATTATGTAAAGAAAAGTAAAGTTAATAAAATTATCTCGTAGTAAGCAGCCTGCGAGCACAAGCAACAATCGCAAAGTCGCACCAGAGCCTCGCTTTTAATTCTAAGTCGTGGAGTTAACCCAGATGAGGTGGAGGTGGTTACGGCACGGACTCGGTAATACGCTGCTTGTGGTTGCTTGTCTTGGTGGAATTGCGATGCTCCAGCAGGGAGCCGCCCAAGGGGCTAACGCACTACCAAGACAGCTGTTATTTGCAGCTTCTTATCGATTTCAGCGATTAAGCAATGGCTTGGTGCGATCGCTATTCACAAGAAAGCCGCAGAACGCAGAACCTGCATTGGCATTCTTCAGTGACACTGTATACTCAAGGCGATCGCCAACAAGGTTTGGCAATGGGAGAAGCGGCACTCCGCATTGATAAAAGCTACGGCAATTTGGATGTCCGTTTGCAAGTTTGGGACTGACTTGTGTGCGATCGCGCCAAATAATTTCTCCTGTATGTGGATGTGTCGGAAGTCCAGTATCTGTGTCTTCACATAAATCAATTAGGATTGCTATATCTGATTGGAAAATATTTAAAAAAGTACACGAGTCACAGATGAAACTTAGTTTATGCATGATTGTTAAAGATGAAGAAGCGGCACTACCAAAATGTCTTGGCAGTGTCAAAAATGTGGTGGATGAAATGGTGGTGTTAGATACAGGCTCGAGCGATCGCACTTGCCATGTTGCCACTAAATATGGTGCTAAGGTGCATCAGTTTCAATGGTGCAATGATTTTAGTGCTGCCCGCAATGAAGCTTTAAAATACGTTACCGGAGACTGGATTCTGGTATTAGATGCGGATGAAACTCTGACTCAGAAAATTGTGCCGCAGTTGAAAGAGGCGATACAACAAGAAGAATACCTCCTAATTAACCTTGTTCGTTCAGAAGTTGGTGCAGAACAATCTCCCTATTCCCTTGTTTCTCGCTTGTTCCGCAATCATCCAGATATCCGCTTTTCCCGTCCTTACCATGCCTTGGTGGATGATAGCGTAGCTGTAATTTGCGAGAAGGAATCACATTGGCAAATTGGCTACATCCCAGCTGTGGCACTTCTACATCAAGGTTATCAAAAAAGCTCTATTGCCCAACAAAACAAATACGCTAAAGCACAGGCAGCGATGGAAGAGTTTATTACTACTCACCCCGATGACGCCTATGTTTGCAGTAAGTTGGGAGGATTGTATGTGGAAACAGGGAAAATAGCACAAGGTATTGAATTATTATCACGGGGGGTGACAAATAGTCAAGAAAATTACGAAATTTTATACGAACTTTACTATCATCTAGGCATCGCCTACAATCGGGTGCAAAATCCCAAACAGGCGATCACTCACTATCAAGCTGCCATTAAGTTGCCGATTTACCCGATATTGAAGTTGGGAGCATACAACAATTTGGGTAATTTACTCAAAGCATCTGGAGATTTCAACAGTGCTAAGACTGCTTATGAAACAACTATCAAGATTGACCCTAGTTTTGCGGCAGGTTACTACAATCTCGGTATGACACTGAAAGCCATGAGTTTGTATACGGATGCGATCGCACACTACCAAAAAGCCATCCAATTAAATCCTAAATATGCAGAAGCTTATCAAAATCTAGCAGTCGTACTGCTTAAAATTGGCAATATCCAAGAGAGTTTGATGGCTTTCAAGAAAGCGATCGCTCTTCACGAACAGTACAATCCACAAGAGGCGACGCGACTACACCAAGGATTGCAGGAAATGGGGTTTAAGTTGTAATGTGGTACGCCGTTATCACTATTTTCTTATCTGGGCTGTAGATTGCTTCAACAAGTGGATAGGAGTCGTGCGACCACCATACTTTTATTCTATTTGCCTGACCAACACCGCTTCCGATTTGGAAGTATCCAGCATTTGTCATTAATTCCTCAAAGTTTTTAGAAGATGTAGTTTTACTTTTAAATGCTGGAAGTCCTTGAATCAAGTGTTTGTTGAGGGTCATAAGTACCCTGGTACGTCGTAAATATTTTATATCCTGGTAATACTAAAGCAATACCAGTAGATCTGTGAATTGTGCCAGGGTATCTATATGGATTATCGTCTGGTAAACAGCCTCCAATCCGGATTCTAACTTTCGGCAACCATATATATAGTCCAGGTATTAATGTATCCATGCTATAAGCTATGGCTCTTAGTTCTTCATCTTCTTGAAGAATATTTTCTTTACGATCTGCCTTGTGTATAGAGTTAGCTCGCTTTTGGTTTGCCATCGCGTATATTTGAAATAAGTTTTTTTGAGACTGCCTATTGATTTGACTAGTACATCACAGTGGAAATGAAGCCACCATTCAAAACAAATAAAAAGCCTCTTAATACTGCTATCTTAGTGTAGAATTCAAGCTGTTAATTGTTAGTAGTTAGTAGGTTTGACAGTTTTTTTACATAGTTGTATTTGTCTACATTTATTTACCTAATGGTTATTTTTAATAACCACCAACTAACTACTAACAACCTCTAACAACTTCTAACAAACTTCTCCAATCGATCCATCCCCTTCTCAATTGTTGCCATATCAGTGGCGTAGGAAAGGCGAATGTTCTCATCAGCACCAAAGGCGATGCCGGGAATGACTGCGACTTGCTCTTTTTCCAGTAAAGCGTTGCAAAATTCTAGAGATTTGATTTTCATTTTGCTGATATCAGGAAACAGGTAAAAAGCACCATCTGGTTTTGGACAACTCAGTCCAGGAATGGCGTTGATTCTTTCTAGCATCACCTGTCGCCTTTTAGCAAAAGCTTGGCGCATTTCTTCGACACAGTCTTGCGAACCTTCCAAAGCGGCGATCGCACCATACTGGGCAAAGGTACACACATTGGATGTGCTATGACCTTGAATTTTACTTGCCGCCTTGATTATCTCAGTAGATCCAGCCAAATAACCGATCCGCCACCCCGTCATTGAGTAACCTTTGGCAAAGCCGTTACTAATAACAGTACGGGCAAATATTTCCTTTCCTAGTGAACCGATACTGATATGTTGTACACCATCATAAAGAATCTTCTCGTAAATCTCATCAGAAACGACTAAGATATCGGCATCAACGACAACTTCAGCCAAAGCCTTGATTTCATCTGGCGTATAAACCATCCCAGTTGGGTTTGATGGCGAATTGAGAACGAACAGCTTCGTTTGAGGCGTAATGGATTTACGCAGTTGTTCAGGAGTAATCTTGTAACCAGTGGAAGCATCTGTGTTAACTATGACTGATTTTCCACCTGCAATAGTTACCATTTCTGGGTAACTCACCCAAAAAGGTGCGGGAATAATCACCTCATCCCCTGGTTCAATCAGTGCAAGCATCAAGTTAAATAGGGAATGCTTACCGCCATTGGTGACAATGACATTTTCCGCTTTGTAATCAAGATCGTTGTCAGTTTTCAGCTTGCGTGCGATCACTTCCCTTAACTTTGGTTCTCCTGCTTCTGGACCATACCTAGTTTTACCTTCTTGTAAAGCTTTTTCCGCAGCTGCTTTGACGTGTGCTGGAGTCTCAAAATCTGGTTCTCCAGCGCTAAAACTACAAACATCTATTCCTTCTGCCTTCATTGCGTTTGCTTTCGCTGTAATAGCTAAGGTCAAAGAAGGAGACACCTGACTTACTCTTTCTGCCAGTTTCATGCTCATCCCAGGCAAATTTTCACATATTCCAGAATATCTCAGAATCTTTATAGATATTTGTATTTTAATAATTTCTTGCTCTGTTAGGGATGGATAGCAATAAATTTCGCTCTAGACGATCTTGACAAAATACTCTCAAAATGAGAGTATTTTGTGTAATTGATTTTTTGATTAAAAAAAAAGTATGACAAAAACGTAGAGATAAATGCATCTAATTTCGATTCGCAACCTCCGTATTGATACTGCCAGACACCCTGATATTAAAAAGCAAATCGACGATTGGTATGCAACCGTTAAGATGGCAGAGTGGCGGAACTTAGAGGAGCTTCGTAAAATTTATCGAGATACTGAAGCTGTTGGAAATTTCACGATTTTCAATATTAAAGGCAATGACTATCGCCTGATTGTTGGTATCAATTATGAAGACCAAGTGATTTACTACAAATATTTTCTCACACATGCCGAATACGACAAAGGTAAATGGAAAAATGATCCTTACTTTTGACCAAAATACATACCGCAACTTATTGGCAGAAGTAGCTCCTGTAGCGATTGAAACGGAAGAGGAGTACGAACGTGCCCTAAAATTAGTAGAAGAGCTTACTTTTCAGAAGAATCGCACTCCAGAAGAGCAAGCTTTACAGAAGTTGCTAGTGATACTCATCGAAGCGTATGAGACAAAAAATTATCCGATGGATCGATCCGCGCCTCATGAGATACTTCAACACATTATGGAAGCCAGCAGAACCCGTCAAGCCGACTTAGTAGGCCTTATTGGTTCGAGTGGCGTAGTATCTGAAGTTGTGAATGGTAAGCGTTTGATCAGTAAGGCACAAGCTAAAGCGCTTGGAGATTATTTTAAGGTGTCACCGAGTCTGTTCATCTGACGATTGAGTATGAACTCTGACCCTCAACATTAAAAGATTTTGAGTTTGTTTTCCAAGTGAACAAAATCAACATGAAGCGTTATGTTGAGCGTAATAGTCAGTTGAATTATAAAGCGGAATGTGAGGCTATGCAATCATTCTTCTCGCCCGGAGATGACCGAATTATGGATAGCTGATGTCAAGTTTCAAATTACCATGATCTGCACTGATTTTCTACAATACAGATCATGGTGATTCAGTCAAACACTATGAATTCCCGTGCAAGGAGCGTAAGCAATCCTTATATTTCCATACGGTTCAGTTAGCCGCGAAGATCCCCTCAACCAACGCTCCTATGCCTCAACGGGAGCCAGTGCTGTTCGCGCAGCGTCTCCGCTCCTGAGAAGACGGGTTTCTCGTCGCAGGCATAAGAGCGTTAGGCAACCCCCGTACGGCACTGGCTCCCCTTAAAAAGTTCTGCCTAATTCTTTTAAGGGGGTAGCATTACTGCGTTCGGGATCGAATGTTTGGGGCGAAAAAGTCTTAACTGGACCATATTGTCTTATACTTACGCAAAATTTGGTTTCATAAGACACTTAGGTTTGACCATAGATTAGAGAGAGCAAGGCATCTTACCGACTACAACTATTCAGCATTAGCACTTCTTTCAACAGTGTCTGGGTACAGTGAGCCGAAGTCTTTTACAGCTTCAGCTGATTGTTGGCCAATCTTCTTAGCTCGTTCACCAGGATTACCTTCGGTTTCACGAGCATCCTTATTCCACTCTCCTGTTGTTTTTGGTCTTTGGGAACCGTCTTGATGTACTACTGAGTTAATCTCATCAGCTAAGGCTTTGTTACTTCCAGGAGCAACGTTTGTTGTCAGCAGTAAAAACCCAACTAGCAAAACACTGATAAAACGCTTTACCTGAAGCTCGCTAAGCAGGTTACTGACGCGAGAGATTGTCTTTGAAAATAGATTTGCCATGACTTAACTCCGTTAGTTCATTCTTAATACTAATTAGCAATTTCACAGAGGTTTTGTGCCTACTTAAAGTATAAATAGGCAAATGGAATGTGAATTCACGCACTGTATCTTAGAAAATCTATTGTCAGGTTGCTTCTACCTCTAGGCGGGTTATCTGGATGTAAAAGGTAAGGTATATGTATAATTGCTATTTGATTTTGGAAAAACTACAGCAGTCCCCTCTCATATCGTTTCACTTTAAAGTTGATACATTTAGGCAAGCAGGGGGGGCAGGGGAAGCAGGGGGAGTGAATTGTATCAGAATTTTCGTGAAATGGTATCAA
>JAQYWP010000475.1 GCA_029379285.1 Rhizonema sp. PD38 | reverse complement strand
CCCGCTTGTGGCTGACGCAAAGGCTCCCCTCCCCGCAAGCGGCTATCCATTACCCGGATCTTTCTTAACATTTCACAGAAAGCTGACGGGAGTAGGGTTTTAAATGTTGGCTCCAGTTGGAGGGGTTGACATGGAGAAGTAGATGTGTATCATCCAGAAACATTGATGTAGGCGATCGTTAACAACAAAGTAAATCCATCCATCGTCCGTCGGGTTGTACAGGCATAATTTATTGTGCCGCCTCTGCTGGTAAGATTTTAAGTTGTGAAACTCGGGTTCCAGTGGAGGCGCATCATGGAAAGATGGGCAACAGAAGAACTAAAATATGTGCATTTAGGGGATGAACGACGAAAAAAACGTCTGATAACAATTGTCGAAAACTTGGCAGCACAACCAGGGGAAAGTATAACCCAAGTGTCAGGAAATAAAGCTGCAACGACGGCAGCATATGATTTTTGGAGTTCGCCGTATTTTCAACCAGACGATATTCGCAACGGGCACATTCTCAGTACACTCTCCCGAATCAAGGAAAACAATCTAGTTTTAGCAATTCAAGATACTACAGACTTGGATTTTACCGCTCATCCACAGACTAAAGGACTCGGTTATCTTGACCATCGAGCATTATCAGGATTAAAAGTACATTCAACCATGGCACTCAGTACAGATGGTGTGCCATTAGGGTTGCTCGACCAACAAGTTTGGGTCAGGGATACAGAAAACTTGGGCATAGCAAAAACTCGTCGCCAACGTAAAACACAGGAAAAAGAAAGTCAACGTTGGCTAGATAGTTTGTCAAGCACACAACAGCTAATTACACCTGAAATTCAAGTTGTGACTATCACCGACGCCGAAGGCGACATCTATGATTTATTTTCTTTGGAGCGTCCGGTTAATTCTCATTTACTGATTCGCGGCACCCACAATCGACGAGTCAACGACGATGCAAAATACTTGCATTCGGCAATACAACAAATACAACCATGTGGCACACTCACGGTCGAACTACAACGTAATCCCGAACGCCAACCACGAATTGCAACTCTGACACTGCGGTTTGCTCAGTTTGAGTTCCAAGTCCCAGTGCATCACAAACAACGCTCACAACAACAACCCATCCACCTACAAGTCATTTTGGCAGCAGAAGAAAATCCTCCATCCGACCAGACCGCTATCAGTTGGTTGCTACTGACAACTATTAACATCAATGGCTTTGATGATGTGGTGCGCTGTGTCCGTTGGTATACTTACCGTTGGTTGATTGAGCGGTATCACTATACTCTCATTCATTGGCTGTGGCATCGAAAAAATACAACTAGAAACGGCACGTCGAATACAGATGGCATTAGCTACATATTCAATTGTAGCATGGCGCTTGCTGTGGCTGACGTATCAAGCACGAGTCAATCCAGACTTGCCCTGTGACACGGTTCTAGAAACACATGAATGGCAACGCCAGTCGCCTCAAGTCGGGAAACCCGCCCACGGCGCTGGCTCGTCTTTGTGTGCCACAATTTCCCAAACTCCAGATCCACCGAAAACCCCACCATCTTTACGAGATGCTGTCCGAATGATTGCGTTACTAGGTGGTTTTTTAGGAAGAAAGAGTGATGGCGAACCTGGTGTTAAAACCATTTGGCGAGGGCTAAAACGATTACATGATATCGCTGCCACTTGGAAATTGCTCCACTGCAATTCTTCTGCAAAAGTCAATCCGTGATCTGGCATCTAAGACGGTAAAAACTTGTAATATTCAGATCTTGCACCATTCTCAACGAGACCTAAAAAACCGGGTTTCTCAATGACAGATGAGGATTTTTAGGTTAACTAGTCGGCTTGAAACCCGGTTTTTCACCTAGGTGCAAGATCTCAGAATACCAAGTTTAGTGGCATGATATCAAATCCGGTTGATTACACGCAGTTCCTACAAACCTTCACCCTTAACTTACAATGCTTATGGGTTTTTTATAGTATGTGCATTTACCCGGATTTTATCTGACACCATCTAGAAATGAACTCACTTCCGACAAGCGAGATCATTCTTGTACGCAGGCGTAGATAGATTTACTTTGTTATTAACGATCGCCTACATCAATGTTTCCGGAGGATACACATTAGATCTCTCCATGGACACTCCTCCAACTGGAGCCAAGTTTTACAACCCGACGGATGATGGATGGATTTACTTTGTTGTTAACGATCGCCTACATCAGTGTTTCTGGAGAATGCACATCTACTTCTCCATGTCAACTCCTCCAACTGGAGCCAACATTTATAACCCTACTCCCGTCTGCTTTCTGTGAAATGTTAAGAAAGATCCGGGTAATGGATGGATAGCCGCAAGCGGGGAGGGGAGCTTTGGCGTCAGCCACAAGCGGGGTGGGGTTCTTTTCCGCATGGCTGTGTTACCGGACATGATATCAGGTTGCGATTTATCAAGTAATACTCTTCATAACTGATCGGGATCGATGTTTAACTCTCGTAGTCGTGCTGCTAAAAGTTCAGCTCGCTCACGTTCAGAATCGGCTCGCTCACGTTCAGAATCAGCTCGCTCACGTTCAGAATCGGCTCGCTCACGTTCAAAATCAGCTCGCTCACGTTCAGAATCAGCCCTCAGGCTCTCAAGTTGTATGCGTTCATTAGCAGTCGGTATCCAATTGCCATCAGCATCGTACCAGCGTAGCCATAACCCTTGCGTTTCCTGATAAGAACCTTGCCAAAGTCCCAAGCCCAGCCCAACATCTGCTAACCAAAACCTCTGCTTTAGTATAGAAATTTCTTGATAACGAGTTGTAAATAAACTAAATGCTCGGAAGTTATTCGTGTATCGATCATAAATAACATAATAAGGAACCCGTAAAATCCGCTCGTAAACTTCCCACTTCGTTGGCGGTTTGTTAATTTCTCTAAGCGTCTGTCCTAAATCTTCTGCTTCTGTGCCCGGAGAAAGTAATTCCACTACCAAAAATGGACTAACTCCTTCAACCCAAACGACATAGGATAGACGTAGATCTTGCTGTTGAGAAGATTTCAATACACCTAACATTGCAAACCAATCTGGTCGCTTGTACCACAAAGGATTGCGTAGATCGTAGTATAAATTTAAATCACTAGCAACAAATACCTGCTCTACTGGATAGTTGGATGGACAGAAAGTTTCGTCTAATAGACGAGGTTGCCAAAGGTGAAATTGATCAGGCAAACCTGGTTCCTCCGGATCTTCGCTCTTAAGATCGTACATTGTCGGCAACACTTCTTTTGGCAAACGCGGTGGATCTATTTGGTACATAGCGCGAATCTCCGACTAACTACCTTTAGCTTAGCCGATGGCAAATGCAGGAGCTTTGTTCATGTGGCATAATTAGCTTCAAAATCATTTGAAATATGCTATAAAAGGCAAAATGTTCGTGATCGCTAGCTTGTTAAAGGCAAGCAGGAACTATTCAAACAACAGTCGCCTCAAGTTTTAGAAACACTACAGCAAGCTGCCATCATTCAAAGCACAGAATCATCCAATCGCATTGAGGGAGTCGAAGCCCCACTGCAACGAATTAAGGCACTTGTGGAGCAGAACACTATACCAAAGAACCGCTCCGAGCAAGAAATTGCTGGGTATAGCGATGTTCTTAACACCATGATTTATATCAGTTTTTGCCGGGAGTCGGCGGTCGCTGGAAGTTATCTGATAACAATATTACTGAGACTCGCCCTGACGGCACAACTGTTGTGCGGTTTGATACTGTTCCAGCTTTTCTCACCCCAAGCATGATGATGCAATTACATGAACGTTTTAACGTCCTCTGGCAAGCGGATGAGGTTGAGCCATTGCTCCTGATTCCCACTTATGTTCTAGACTTTCTCTGCATTCACCCATTTCGAGACGGTAACGGTCGTATGGCTCGCCTGTTGACTTTGCTGTTGCTCTATCAAGCTGGCTATGAAGTAGGTCGCTACATTAGTTTAGAAAAAATTGTCGAGCGAACCAAGGAGAGTTATTACGACACTTTATATCAGTCTTCTATAGGTTGGCATGAAATACAACACACGCTACTCCCCTGGTGGGAATACTTTCTCGGCGTTGTCCTCTCTGCGTACCAGGAATTTGAGCAACGTGTCGGTCTATTTACTGTGAGCCGGGGAGCAAAGCGCGAAATTGTTTTTGACGTGGTGGCACGATTGCCGAATCAATTTCAATATACAGATGTTGAGCGTGCTTGCCCTGGTGTTAGTCGCCCTACAATCAACCGGGCTTTAGCTGAACTGCGTGACTCTGGCAAAATCCGTTGCGTCAAATCGGGTCGAGATGCGATTTGGGAAAAAACATGATCATATCTAGATTAACTAGATCATCAAGCCTATTTCTGATCATATTGTTAGTTTGGTCTTTTGAGTAAGGACAATAATAATCGGCTTGAAATTGATTGTGTAACACTTGGTTTAAATATTTTACAAAGTCCTGAATTCTTCCGGATATACATGCATTCGCTCTGTAATATATGCGTGCAATATGTCTGGAGTTATGTGATGCAAGTAAATTCAATACATAATCAGTTCCAAAAACATTAACGTTAAGATTGTTCACTCGACTCTTAGTTTGACACTGCGATCGCACTTCGTCTGGTTATGCGATCGCTAGTAAAATAGATATGAATATACTGATTCAAAAATTTATATGAAGTTCAAAGCAGTTGTTCACTCTGCGGAAGAAGGTGGTTACTGGGCTGAGGTTCCTGCTCTACCTGGTTGTATTACTGAGGGCGATACTTGGGAAGAGTTGATGGTTAATCTCAAGGATGCGATTGAAGGATGGCTTGAAGTAGCAAATGAAAGCCCTTCTGTTGAAGATACAGTTCAGGTTGTTGAAATTGCTGTATGAAATCTATCTCTGGAAAAAACCTGTGTTCAATAGTCGAGAAGAAGGGATGGTTTTTGAAGAAAATTACTGGTAGTCATCACATTTATCAGCAACCTGAGTCTTGTAAAATACTGTCTATTCCAGTTCATGCAAATAAAGATTTGAAGATCGGAACTCTCAAAGCTTTAATGAAAATAGCCGAGTTAACTGAAGAAGATTTGTCATAGATTGCGCTTGAAGTTTTCATCGCACTCATAAGGGTTAATGTTTTAGTCCCACCATCTGCATAGGCAAACTGAAGATGCTCGCTTTGAAACTGAGCAGGCAACCGACGCCCTGTAATTTTACCAATTTTGGTACTACGAAGCCTGTATAAGTTGCTCAACTGGCATGTAAGTACATAAAGTACTTACATGATAACTCAGTCTGATCGCTTGTACCACAAAAGAGTTCTGGCAAGCGATGCAATAGTAATCATCAGCCTCTCTCTGCTAATATCATCATGCGAACAACATCATGCATATGATACTGAGCTTTCCAACCTAATTTCTGGTATGCTTTCGCTGGATTCCCTTTTCCCAATGCAATGTCAGTAGGTCGAAATAGACTTTCATCAACAACAACGTGTTCGCGCCAATTTAACTGAAATTCTGCAAAAGCGGTGGCAACGAAGTCTTCTAATTTGTGAGAAGTTCCTGTGGCGATCGCATAATCATCTGGTTCATTTTTTTGCAGCATCAAATACATTGCTTCTACATATTCTGGTGCCCACCCCCAGTCTCGTTCAATCGAGGTGTTCCCCAGAAACAGCTTTTCCGGGCTACCTTCGGCAATCCGACAGGCTGTGGAGACAATTTTTTGCGTCACAAATCTTTGGGGTCTTAAAGGTGATTCGTGATTAAATAAGATACCAGAACAGGCAAAGAGACTGTAAGCTTCACGGTAGTTGGCAACCTCCCAAAAAGCGGCTGATTTAGCAACACCGTAAGGGCTTCTGGGACGAAAGGGTGTCGCTTCGTCAGCCGCAATTCCACCTGTATCGCCAAAACATTCGCTGGAACTAGCGTTGTAAAATTTGATAGGTTGGCCGAGAAACCGAATCGCTTCCAAGAAATTTAAAGTTCCAGTGGCAATGCTTTCCAAGGTTTCTACAGGTTGCTCGAAGGATAGCCCGACTGAACTCTGCCCTGCCAGATTGTAAACTTCATCCGGTTTAATCTTCATCAAAACCTGCAACACACTGCGAAAGTCGTTGAGGGCTACCGATTCTAACTTGATTTGTTCGCGAATCCCCAGACGAGCCAGGTTTTGGAATGAGGACATTTGGGCATCGCGAGAAGTGCCACAAACGGCATATCCTTTGTTGAGTAGTAGCTGCGCTAAGTATGCTCCATCTTGACCGGAGACTCCGCAAATCAGGGCTTTTTTCATAAGTTAACAAGCGTCTATAGCAATCTTAAATGACTGGTCAACTAATGGGCAATGCATATGGTATTGTTGAGCATTACCTACTGACACTTAAATTTCACAAATCAATTACGACTGTTATATGTTGTACTTTTTTCCTTAAGACAGTCATCAGTCCTTAGTCATTTGTGACAAATGACTCATAGCTAAGTACAAAATTGCATAAATTCATAGCGTTATGTTCGTAGTTGCTAAGAGCGCTGAAGCGCACCGCCAGTTCGGAGGAGGGTTTCCCTCCTCCGAACTGTCCTCAACTACAAGCCCTTTTTAGGATGCGAATTTATGAAATTCAGAACTACATTTTGTTGCCTCCGTTATAGCAAGGAGCGTGGTGGGGTGTAGTGTCTTGGGAGAACTATAAGAGAATTGTAGGTTGGGTAGAGCGTAAGCGAAACCCAACAAATGCCGATAAATGTTGGGT
>JAQYWP010000474.1 GCA_029379285.1 Rhizonema sp. PD38 | reverse complement strand
ACAAAAAGTGGGTTTGAAGGCACATAGTCAGATTCCTGTCAATGCGTAAGTCCTATAAGTATTAAAAAGTATCATAGACTACAAATTAATTAGTGTTCGCCTCTCGCAAAAGAACTTTTTAGTTGACTGATTAAGTCTTACTCTCTCATTTTTTCAAACTTTTTATCGAAGCGCTCGATTGGCCCAAATGATAAACTCTGCTAGGGTAAACACCAATATTTTCTTTTGTGGCTTATTGTCTGGCACAAGATGTCGTGTTTCTGCTGCGTTTTTCAACCAAGATACTGCCAAAGGTTTTGCACCACCTCCGTCCAATACAATAATGATAAAATCCTCTGGCATTGCAAAAATGCAGTTGAGATAGAGGTAAGGAAACTTCTCATCAACGGAGCCTGATGATTGTTGCCATTTACACTCAATACGAACAGCTAAGGAGAGACGTGCTGATTGTGCAAGAAACTCAGTTTTGGCCTTATGTCCGTAAATAGAAGTATAAGGTACATCTCTAAGAAGGATATCATTACCGTAGCTTTGCGGGGATTTTGACCAGATGCGAAAGGGAAGCTGTTGAAATCCGTGCTGTATAAAAAGTGAGACGACTGTTGCCTCTAGCACTTTTCCTGATTTATTCGCATAGCCCGTCATAATTTCTGACAATAACCTCCTTAATTTTACCCCTCTTTCCTGCCTTGGAGTTAATTGTTCGTGAAGCCTCCACCATCTCGATATTGTAATCACTATAGAGATCGAGAATGACTGGTGCGGCGGAATTCGAGAGCATCCAAAAGGCACCCTTTTTGTCAATTTTTACACACAAGTCTCTCAGTGTCTCTTGGTTTTCTCTACTAAAACCATTTTTTGAATAATTGGTAAAATTTGAGGTAGTACTGAGGGGTGCATAAGGTGGATCGAAATACACAAAATCCCCTTTGCGTATATGTTTTTCTATACACATGTATGAGCTATTTGTGAGTGATACATTCTGAAGCACTTTACTACAGGCACGTAAATTTTCTGGATTACAAATTTTGGGATTTTGATAATCCCCAAAAGGAGCGTTAAACTGTCCTTTCGAGTTGACGCGATAAAGTCCATTGAAGCACGTTTTATTCAGATAAATAAAACGACTCGCTTTTTGGACACTGTCCCATGTGGTGTACTCTACAGTTCTGTCTGCTTCTCGAATGTTATAAAAATATGATTCTTGATACACGTGTTGTGTTAGACTGGCGATAAGTTTCTCTACATTACTCTTTACAACTTTATAGACATTAATGAGTTCAGCATTTATATCTGAAAGGAAAGCGTTTTCTGGTTGAAGGGCAAAAAAGAGTGCTCCTCCGCCAAGAAATGGTTCATAGTATCGTTGAAATGTTTGAGGTACTCGTGAGGTTAACTCTAGCAAAAGCTGAGTCTTGCCTCCCGCCCATTTAACAAATGGTTTAGCAGAAAAATTGTTTTCCCTATCTTTGATAAGAGCTACGCTATCGTGTGTTTTCATCCTTTTGTTATTTTAGGAGTTACGCACTGTACAAATAGGCTATAATGTGCATTAGGGGATTCGGTTGTTTCAGGCGCTTTGCATAACCCTGAAAAGTTCGTTGCCTTTCTTGTTTTGAGTGCTAAACATAGGTGAAATACCCAAATTGCGTATAGTACACATGTACGATGCGTAAGTCCTATATTTTATTCCATTTGTCTGGCCACTAGTTGAGCAAATAACCCCTCAGTATTAACCAGTTCCTCAAAAGTACCGACTTGCACTACGCAACCTGCTTGCATGACATAAATTCGGTTAGCATTGCGGATTGTACTGAGACGGTGGGCAATCACTATCCGAGTCGCCTTTAACTTGTCTAAACTTTCAGAGACGATCGCTTGGGTGCGGTTATCTAAAGAACTCGTTGCCTCATCCATCAAAATAATTTTCGGTTGATTGACAAGCGCCCTAGCAATCAACAATCGTTGTCGTTGTCCCCCAGAAAGATTGGTACCGCCCTCACTGATAACAGTATGTAATCCCATAGGAAAAAGCTGGATATCTTCAGCCAAACCAGCCATTTGTGCTGCTTCCCAGGCTTGGTCATGTGACACTAAAGCTCCTGTAGTGATATTCTCAAAAATAGAGCCTGTGCCAATGCGACCATTTTGCAACACTACCCCCAATTGTCTTCGCACCGCCTCAAGATCTAGTTCTGCCAAGTCAAAGCGATCATAAGAAACTGTTCCTGACTGAGGAGTCTCAAATCTTAGCAATAACCGAAGTATAGTTGACTTTCCACTTCCTGACGGGCCAACGATCGCTACAAATTCCCCTGGATCTGCATGGAGACTGACATCATTCAGAATCGGCAACCCATCGTCACGATAGCGAAAGGTAACATGATTTAAAGCTACGCGACCGATCAACGAGCCAGGGTTTGCCTTGGTATGATTATATTCCGGTTCGGCTTGCAAAATTGGTTCTGCTCGCTCCCATAGTGGCACAATTGTTAAGATGTCAGTCAAAGTATTGCTGAGGTCGCTCACTCCCCCAATAAAAATGCCCAACGCAGAATTAAAAGCCAAAAACTTGCCTACTGTCAATCCCCCCGCTTGAGCCTCACTAATAGATGCAACTGCAAACCAAAACAGTAGCGCCCCAGTGACTAAGGAAAGTACCTCATTAAATACCGAGACGTTGTCTCTAATAAGTTGGAAATCCGCCTTGAGCCTGATGCGCTGACTGTAACGATCTGCCCAAGCTGCAAATGCTCGTTCTTCTGCCATTGCTACTCGCAGCTTGGCGACCCCATTAATGAGTTGTACAATTAACCCATTAGTCTCACCATCCAATTCTTGCTGTCGTCGCAATTGGCGTATAACCAGCAAACTAGCAACAGTGGTGACAACAGTTGTCAAAAGGGCTACACCTACCCCGACAAGAGCGAGTTGCCAGTCGTAAACAAACATCAGTACCAAGTTCAGTAGAGCAAACAGTCCACTCAATAAAGTTCGTTGCGTTCCTCCCGAAAGTTTCTGACGAATCTGATTTATCGATAAGGCACGGTTTAGTAAGTCACCAGAGGAATACTCGCGAAAAAATGCTGGACTTAATCTCAGCAGTCGATCCCAAATTGCTGGCTGTAGCGCACTATCAGCAGCGTTTTCTACGCGCAGCGAAATGATTCCTTGGAACATCCCAAACGCTGATCTTCCAACTGCAAGTGCGAACAATGCTCCTCCTATTTGCCTTAACAAGCTGCGATCGCTATCTGGAATCGCATTATCAACCAAAAGGGCTGTTGCTTGAGGCACCACCATTCCTAGCAAAGAGCCCACAATCCCAGCTGCTAAAATGAACGCAATATCTTTTTGATAACTTTTGATCCCAAACTGAAACAACGCAATCACATTTTTGATAACGTTGGGTAGAGGGCGGTAGAATTGGTAGGCTTCTCGTGCCAATGTTGCGGCGACTGCCTGATTTACAGGTGTGCTTTGTCTGGTTGTCGGATCGAACAAAATGTAACGGCTACCTACTGGTAACAAAGCCATCGTCAACTGTTCTTCTTTGGTATAAGCTAACAAAGGACCAGATTCATGAAGCCACCAATTACTCTCTAAGGTGATACGACGAGTACGAATTTGAGAGGAACGAGCTATAGCCTCCACTGGATCTTTCACTCGACTGACATCTTCCGATTGTGTTGGCAAAGTGATGGTTATTCCCATTGCTCGTGCCACTGCTCCCACCGCTATAAGTAAAGGTGTTCTTGACTGTAAAAATGTAGTTTGTTGTTCTGGTTGCAGTACAGAAGCTAACTTATAAAGTGCTGAGTCTACGACCTGAGCGTTAAATTCTTCTCTTTCTTGAAAAGAGCGAAACGCTGTTTCTTCTCCCTGCTGTTTGAGCAAATTCATACTATTAATAATCATAGCATGATTTTCAGCTAAAATGTTAGATAATTCATTTATATTCTCTACTTTTTTTAATATCAAATAGCGCTCCTCTTTGGTCAAAATGCTATTTTTAAAGGTTTGATTTAAGTGGTCAAGCCAACCTTCTATGAGGGCGATCGCACTAGCTTCCTCCAAGGCTATTTGTGCTACCAAAGCTGCCATTGTTATCTGAGATAATTCTGTTGTTTCCCTGGCTACTGCCATTAAACCTAAAGATTCTTGATGAGCAATTGCCACACCAAATAACGCCTCAAGAGTGCCTGCGTTAAAGAGATATCGTCGATATGAAGATCTCTGTGTCTCTAAACTTACAGGCATTCCATCCAAGATATTCGTTATAAATATTGATACTATTCCTGTTTTTACGATCCACACTTTTTCTGGATCATTTAGCAGTAAAACTTCATTTTCTTTGAGACGATACAGAACTTCCATTCACTCAATAGTTTTTATGAAAATTTTGCCTGAATACTAATTTACTCTCGCACTTCCAGAAATAAATACCTAATTTAATGTAAGAATTCAGCAAACATTTATCAGAATGTATAATTCATCAAGAATCTATAACTGTTAGTATATTCATTTAATCAAATTTCAACAGAATTTTTAATGATACTGGCTCCTGACTTGTTTCAATTTAATGAACCGTTTTGACTGACGCCACGTCACTTGACGAACGCGGAGCGTCTCGCAGAAGACGCCAAGAAAATTAAAAGGAAGATAGGTAATTTTGTATTTCGGAGGGTTGATAAATTGTCACATGTGGGACTGAACTTCTTCCACAGACAATGAAAGCGCGGATGCTATTTGTTCAACATTTAATCCTAACTCAAGTAGCCGGGGGATTGCATCTCGTTGTGCTTTTTCTGCTGTTTCGGCACGCTCACGTTCAATTTCGGCACGCTCACTACCAATCAGTAACATACTACCAGAGGTGTCCCACCAACGTAACCAAAGTTGGGTTTGATTTTGATAACTTCCTGACCATAAACCTAATTCTACTTCTAATGGCTCAATGAGATAACGACCTTGTTCGTTTGGTTGCATGAGACGATAGGAACCATTGACCCAGTTGTAAACTTCTAATTTGCCTGTTTTGATTTCATAGATACCATAATAGGCAATATGGATAATTTTTTCATAGACCCAAAACTTACCGGGTTTTGTACTTTCGCCTTCTGCGCTCACAGATAAAGGTGTTGCGTCTCTTTCTTCTGAACCATCACCACTAGCAAACTCTAATGCGATTAACGGAGGAATGTATTCTCGTCGAAGTACATAAGAGCGTCGAATTTGTCCATTCAATGTTGGGGGTACGTTGCCAACATAAAACCAGTCAGGTGCCTCTGCACCTTTTTCTGGAGGGTCAGTTTCTCTCCAGTAGATGCCACAATCTTGTCCGATAGCATATTGACCATCCGGATGAACTTTTTCTAAAACAGGACCAATTGAGTCTGTTAAAATAATACTCTGAGGATGCTCTTGAAAATTTTTCACGAAAGTGCCGTCTTCGTCTGGTAATTGAGTATGGTCTGGGAAAAGAGAGGGTTTTACCGCACGCTCGACGCTTGTAGTCATAGTGTTTTTCTCCGGTTTGCCATTTGTTTAATATAACAATTGAATTTATTGTAGTTATCGAGATTTAATTAAGTCAGTTTCTAGTACGGAAATTTTATAATACACATGCTTCTGTATTTATTTGAAACTTAAAGACCGGATAATTTTTGCAGCAGCAATTATCATCAGTTCTACAGCCATTCTATATATCCCTTGTATTCACCCTTCAGTACGCAGCAAGTTGGCATACTTACCTCCTAACTGCCATAACTCCTCATGAGTACCTCTTTGCACAACTTTTCCTTGCTCCAGCACAATAATTTCATCGCAATCGCGAATCGTGCTGAGTCGGTGTGCAATGATAATACAAGAGCAACCGCGTCGCTGTAAGTTCTGATCAATTATGAGTTCTGTTTGAGCATCCAACGCAGAAGTCGCTTCATCCATGACCAAAACTACTGGATTCCTTACCAACGCACGAGCAATTTCTAGGCGTTGGCGCTGTCCGCCACTCATGTTCATGCCGCCTTCAATCAGCACAGCATCATATCCGCCAGGCAGAGATACAATCAAATCATGAATAGCGGCATCGCGGCAAGCTTGAACTAAGTCGGCTTGTGGCACTGTCGAATCCCAAAGGGTAAGATTCTCGCGAATTGTCCCAGCAAAAAGAAAGATATCTTGTTCCACCATTGCCAAAGAGTTTGCCAAAATGGATCTCTTAATCTGGGTTCTGGGTACGCCATCAAAGTAAATTTCTCCCAACCAAGGTTCATAAAGACCACAAATTAACTTGGCAATTGTAGACTTGCCAGAACCACTACCCCCGACTATTGCCACTCGTTGCCCCGCCTTCAAAGTTAAGCTAAAGTTTTCTATCAAAGCATTGTCCAAGCGGCTGTAACCAAAGGTGATATTTTGTAACTCAATCCCTCCGTGGAGACGGAAGGGGAGTGTGTCCGTGCCAGATAAAAGGAGGCTGTCCCCAAGTTTCCTCGTCTTCAATCTCCCAATCCAAGTCCTCTCTACCTCTGCATCAACAGAATTTTGTAGTACGTCATCAAGGCGGTTTAAATCAGCTTCTAAATCTTGTAATAGACTACCGAAATTAACGAGACTGTTGACTGGATCTAGGAAACTGGCTGTTAAACTTTGGTAGGCGACGAGCATCCCAATACTAAGGCTGCCATTCATGACCCAATACGGTTCAGTTAAGGCTGAAAGTCATGTAAATTAAGTATTGTCCCCAAAAA
>JAQYWP010000043.1 GCA_029379285.1 Rhizonema sp. PD38 | reverse complement strand
ATAATGTTAATCCATGATAGTTATCAGTCGAATTCTGTCTATGCAGTTTATTAATGCTTCTATATTTTTTAAAGAAGCCTCTAAGCTCAGTAGTATTATAGTACCGAGTTTTTTTTAAGCTTTGTACTACGTCTTCCCAAGCTGCTTGTAACTCTCTTGGCGTGAAACTTTCAGCTTCGCACGCTTCTCGGGCTAAATACTAAGAATTAGATATTGACTGATATAAACTTTCAAGCTGCGCTTGTGCATTCAGAGGAATGGCAGTGAAATGAATGCAAAAACTTCTTGTGTTTGGCAGTTTTTTCCAGACTTTAGCGTAGATATCTTCTCTAACTTCTGTAGAATCTTTATGTGTGATATTGAGTTTGATATTGGTCAACTCCAATGGTAGGCTATCCTCTTTCAGACTATCAGCAAGAATTTCCGCACCCTTAATTGACAGCTTGACTAAACGTCCTGTAAAAATGCTGTTGTTTAGATGTTTTCCTTGTACAATTGTGTACTGTAGTGGAATCTGTTCCGGAACGGAAAAGAAAATCTCGTCTTCTTGTGGGAGAAAAAGATTGTAGAATCCCCCAATTCCATTGACTTCATAAATGCTTATTGGCTGTTGAAATCCTTTCGGTTGTACTTGCTTTTGCGCTTCGATGCTCACAATTGATCCTACCTCTTTGAAAGTTGGTTCTGAAATCAGAATTTGACCACCACGCGTGTAAGACTCAATGCGATAAGTTAAGTTTACTTGAGAGCCAACGATTCCGTACTTAGTCCGCTTTTCCGAACCGATATTTCCCACCACCACAACACCCGTATTGATGCCAATTCCCATTTCTAATCGCGGTAAGCCCAACTGTTTCATATATTCGTTAACAGCGCCCATCGCCAACTGCATCGTACACGCACAAGCAACAGCCCGAGTTGCATCGTTTTCTCTAGCGATCGGTGCACCAAACAGGACAAGAAGTCCATCTCCCATAAACTCATCAATTGTGCCGTGGTATCTATTAATTGCTTCTACCATGTACTCCAGATAGAGGTTAAGGATATTTATCACCTCTTCCGGTTGCAATCTTTCTGATAAAGCTGTAAATCCTCTTAAGTCAGAAGTCAGAATTGTGATTTGACGCCGTTCGCCACCAAGTTGCAATGCTTCAGGGCTTTCCAGTAAGTTGGCGACAACATTATCGCTGATGTATCGTCCAAAGACTTTGCGAATCAGTTTGTTCCTTTGATCCAGCTCGGTATTAACATCTACTAAATCAGCTGTACGTTCCTTGACACGTTGTTCTAACTCCTTTGCTGTTTGACCTAATTTTCCAATCACCAAGCTTAATCCTGACACTGCCAAGACGGATATTCCGCCCAAAGTGAAGAAGGTTCCTCGGAGATTCTCGTTTCTTTTGTCAACAAAGTTATCTAATGACTGATTGATTTCCCAGACGCCTGCGACATTCCCGACTTCCCAATCTTTCTTCGGGCTTTTAGGATCTGTGTTGTGACAAGTGACACAACTGGGCTTCATGATGTTGGCTTCACCGTATCGCAAGGAGGTATGTCCATCAATATTCTCCGTTTTTTGAAATTTTCGCAGAGGATTTTGTCTCAAGTATTGAAGTGCTTCTCGTTCAAAGTCGTCTTTAGGACCTCCCTGCCCTTTCGCTTTTCGTGAAGGAAAAGGATATTCACTATACAATCGCACCATCATCTGCTCATTGTTTTGACTGATCCCGTTTGCCAGTTCGATCGCAAAAGTTGAAGGGACGGGAATTGCGCCGATATGACTGAGATAATCACTGGTAACTTCAACCTGATGTGTTTTGAGTCGATCCACAGCTGCGCTGCTGTATAGATCAATTGCATGATTTAATGATAGGGCATACGATTTTGCATTCTCAAAAGCTTGCGACTCAATCAGGCTGTACGAAAGACGAGACATATCTGATAAGGCTATACCAAGGGCAATACAAAACATCAGCGTCAACACAAGAATCGTCTGCTTGAGGAGAAGGCGTTGAAACCAGTTCCATGCTTGAGAAATTAACTGGGGCATAATGTATTACTTCGACCCAAAATTGTGCTTGTGGGCGTTAATGAATAATGGGATCATTTTGCTCAATTCAGAACCGATTATCGCAGCTTTCAGCCACCAATTGTGTCACGCCGTACTCGTGAAGACTTGATTAGGAAAAAAGTAGGACTTACGCAAGCGTCACAATATAATGTGAACTGGCACATAGATTTCAAATTGAGGCAAATGCTTGTAAACATTGATTTGTATACGTTCTATACAAATTATTTCAATGTGACAGTTTGAATATAAATGTGCCAGTTGCGGAAGTCCTAAAAGGGAATCTTGACTTACAGGGATTGCTTGGTGATAGTGCGTTTGTGAGTGCGTTAATCTTTTTTACATGGAGTAAAGTTTATTTGTATTTTAAGATATGGATATTGAAAAAGCACTTGCATTTACGGATGCGTTAGTTTTTGCCAAGTTAGGGGTGCATTTAAGTGACCTCCAGCAAGCTATGCTGAGGGAGTCTTGGTCTTGGCAGCGCCAAAGTTATGACCAAATTGCTGATTCCTACGGCTATTCTCCAACTTACTTAAAGCATGATATTGGTCCTAAGTTGTGGAAACTCCTCTCAGAAGTCTTAAAGGAAAAAGTTAATAAAACGAGTTTTCGAGCTGCTATCGAGCGACGCTTTCTAGTTGAGGGAACTCCTCCGCAAGAGCAACTTGAACCACCGTCCGTTTTATCTCAAGAACAAACCAGAATAGAAACGCCATCTCAAGTCCCTAACATTATAGAGAATGAGGTGGCGACTATTCCCCGTCAGGATTGGGGAGACGTGCATGATATCAGGTTTTTCCACGGTCGTCAACAAGAACTAGCTTCTTTACAGGAGTGGATTTTGGTGGAACGCTGTCGATTAGTTGCACTGCTGGGTTTGGGTGGCATGGGAAAAACTTCCCTGTCTGTCAAGCTGGCGCAAGAATTACAAAGTCAATTTGAGGTGGTGATTTGGCGAAGTCTCCGCAATGCACCATCTGTCCAAGAAATTTTAACTCAGTTGCTCCAATTCTTATCTAACCAACAAGAAATTGATTTTCCAAAAACCGTTGAGGGGAAAATTTCACGTTTGCTGGATTATTTGCGATCGCAGCGCTGTTTGCTCGTCTTCGATAATTTTGAGACAATCTTGCTTGGTGGTGATACACCCGATTTAACTGGAAATTATTGTGAGGGCTATGAGGGTTATGGTGAGCTACTGAGACGAGTGGGAGAAAGTATACATCAAAGCTGCTTGATTTTAACAAGTCGAGAGCAACCTCAAGAAATTCGTCTCTTAGAAGGAAACTCACTACCTGTCCGTTCTTTACAACTTGGTGGGTTGAAGAAAACAGAAGGACAAGAACTGTTGAGATTAAAGGGTGATTTCCAAGCAACGGAAGCTGAATGGAGCGAACTCATCGATTACTATTCTGGGAATCCCTTGGCATTGAAAATTATCTCAACGACGATTCAACATTTATTTGATGGTAGTATTTCTGATTTTGTACAGCAAGATGCCTTTGTTTTTGGTAATATTCGCCATTTAATCGAGCAACAGCTTCAACGGATATCAGAATCTGAAAAGACAGTTATTTATTGGCTAGCAATTTATCGCGTTCCGGCTTCATTTTCCGACTTGCGAGCCGATATCTTTCCCCCAATATCTCCGCAAAAACTGCTCGAGGTTCTCGAATCTTTGGAACAGCGATGTTTGATTGAAAAGAGTGCAGCACAGTTTTCACTTCAACCTGTGGTGATGGAATATCTGACGACTCAATTTGTTGAGCAAATTTCTCAAGAAGTCCAGATGGGTTTAGCTCTGAAACCACAGAAAAATCCACTTTTCAAAAGCCATGTACTGCTAAAGGCACAGGCAAAAGACTACGTGCGAGAAACTCAAGTTCGCTTTATACTCAAACCAGTATGCGATCGCTTACTGACAGATTTAGCCGGTCAATCCACGCTTGAAGAAGTACTGACTCAAATATTACAAAGCCTACGAGGTAAAACTCCACTTGAAATTGGATACGCAGGTGGCAACATACTAAATCTCCTTTGTCAACAACAAAGATGTTTGAGTGACTATGACTTTTCCGACCTCACGATTTGGCAGGCTTATTTACCGCAGGTGAATTTACATCATCTCAATTTCGTTGGCGCTGACTTATCAAAATCGGTTTTTGCGGAGACGTTAGGTATAATTTGGTGCGTAGCATTTAGCCCAGATGGAAAGCTGTTAGCAACAGGTGATGCAGAAGGTGGACTTCGCCTTTGGCAAGTCGCGAACGGTCAACTGCTGTTGAATTTTGAAGGTCATGTTGGTTGGGTTTGGTCGGTGGCGTTTCATCCAGATGGTCAGACTTTGGCAAGTTGCAGTAGTGATAAAACAATCCGCTTGTGGGATGCCAGAACTGGAGAGTGTTTAAAAATACTTCAAGGACATACAAGTTCGATTTGGTCAGTGGCGTTTAGTCCGGATGGTCAAAGAATTGCCAGTGGCGGCGACGAACCAACGGTGAGACTTTGGGATACAAGTACTGGAGAATGTCGCCATTTGGCAGGTCACACTGGTCGTATTATTACAGTCGCATTTAGTCCGATTTCCCCAACAACAGAACTCAATGGGAACCAAAGCACGACAGGCGGCGAACAGATCTTGGCAAGTGGTAGTGAAGATAGCACTCTTAGACTTTGGAGTGTGGACACCGGAGAATGTCTTGCTGTTTGCGACAGTCATACAGATCGAGTTTGGTCTGTTGCTTTTAGTTCTGATGGAGTCACCCTTGCAAGTGGTAGTGCAGATCGAACCATCAGATTGTGGTCCGTCAGTAGCGGAGAATGCGTGAAAATCTTGCAGTTGCATAAAGATGCGGTACGGTCTGTAGCATTTAGTCCCAATGCTGAAAAGCTGATCAGTGCCAGTGGTGACCGGACTGTGAGAGTTTGGGATGTTAGCACGCTTAAATGCCAAAATATTCTGCAAGGGCATACAAATGCCGTCTTTTCCGTCGCTGTAAATGCGGATGGTCAGATTGCTAGTGGCAGTACTGACCAAACTGTCAAGTTTTGGAATCTTGAAACAGGTCAGTGTCTTAAAACCTTGAAGGGTTATACAAATTCCGTCTTTTCCGTTGCCTTTAATCCTGATGGTCGCAAGATTGCTAGTGGTAGTACCGATCAAACTGTGAGACTTTGGGATATCAGTACAGGTGAGTATCAAAATCTAGCAGGACATCAAGATTGGGTTTATTCGGTGACGTTTCATCCTGATGGACATTTAGTTGCAAGTAGTAGCGTCGATCAAACTATCCGCTTGTGGTCGGTTAGTACCGGACATTGCCTCAATATATTACAAGGTCACACAGATTGGGTTTTGTCTGTTGCTTTCAGCCCAGCTGGTGAAATTCTAGCAAGTGGCAGTGACGATCGCACGATTCGCTTGTGGTCTGTCAGTACTGGGCAATGCCTCAACACATTCAATGGTCACTCTAATTGGGTTTGGTGTGTCACCTTTAGCCCACAAGGTCATACACTTGCCAGCAGCAGTGAAGACCAAACGATCCGCTTATGGTCAGTTACTACTGGGGAATGCCTCCACATCTTAGACGGCCATAGCAGTCGGGTACAATCCATTGCTTTTAGTCCAGATGGTCAAACTCTCAGCAGTGGCAGTGGCGATGGAACGGTACGCTTATGGTCAGTGAGTACAGGTGAATGCTTCAATATCTTTACTGGACACAGTAATAATGTCTGGTCAGTAGCGTTTAGTAGTGATGGGAGTATTTTGGCAAGTGCCAGTTTAGACCAAACCGTGAGAATTTGGGACATTTCTACTGGGACTTGTCTCAAAACGTTATCTGTGTTTGCACATTCTGTGCGCTCAGCGATCGCCTTTAGCCCCGCACTCACAAAAGCAAAACATCACACCCTTGCCAGTGGTAGTCAAGATGGCACTATTCTCATTTGGGATGTGGAAACGGGTCAATGTTTGACAACTTTAAGTCCTGACAAACCTTACAAAGGTACTAATATTACAGGTGTTACTGGCATAACAGCAGCTCAAAAAGCCGCGTTCAAAGCGTTAGGGGCAATTGAAAAATAGAAACGCAAACACGTAGGGGCTTTTGAAAGTTGTTCGCCCTGATGATATTGCCTATCTCGACTATTAGTCAGAAGATAAGTACCTGGACAAAAATATTTACAGTCATTGCGAGCGGAGTGAAGTAATCCCAACCCTTGCGATTGCTTCATTACGCTTCACTTCATTTGCAATGATATTGTGTAATTAACTCTGTCCAACTACTTATTCCTTATACCTCAAAGGGATTCAACAACTGTAAGCCCTCAATCCATTGAAAGTTTTTAATGTTTCGCGTAACCAGTTTGAGATTATACGTCAATGCAGTTGCCGCAATAATGGCATCCCCTAAGCTTATGCGTCGTATCTGTCGCAACGCGACTGCTTGATCCAGTACGGGTTGCGAAATAGGAATAAGCAGTGATATTGAGAAAAATTCTTCTAGAAACTGTTTTTCTATTTCGGTCAGACGATGATATCCCAATGTTTCTACATAGCTCAAAGCTGAAACAGCAGGCTCGTGTTCTGCAATAAACTTCCGTAATCCGCCATTCCCTGGTTGAGCGGCATAAATGATAATATTACTGTCCAAAAGCATTATTCATCACGACCTGGAAGTTCTCGATCTTGTCGCAAATCCTGCTGCCAAGCTACCGGATCAATTTCTGCAAAAGCTTGTGCTTGTGCTAGCTTCTCCAACACTGCGGCCATCTGTTGCCCACGCCCTTTCGTCTCAGAAATTGGCTCTCCTTCTAGTAGCCTACCTCTACGACTAGCAAGTTCTTTTTCTATTTCATCTTCATCTAATAAAGGTTTACTCAAAGCTACAATCCTTGCGCGAATTCGTCCCAAACGTTCACCTAATGGGATTTTATGTGCAGCGTTTTCTAAATGAATCAATTCAACAAAATCTAAAACTTCCTCCTGTTTATCTTTTGGGAGTGACCGCCACTTGGCTAATAACTTTTGTTCTGGACTCATATTAATTTTACCTGTTTTAGTATAAATTACTCGAATAATGGCTCAGCCCTGTAAGAGGAGAAAAGTGCTGTTGGGAGTGTTATTCGCACTTTGGGTAGGAACGTTGAGGTTAGCTTGAACTCACAACGACTGCTGGCGCTTAATGAAATATTACTCGATTCCCCCCTCCGTCGTCCTCACCTGTCATTTTTCGTTTGATCGAGTACTAACCGATACAAACCCAAGTTGCGGGTTGTCTAGTTCAGACACATCACTTGGGGAGCGATCGCCTACTACAAAGTAACGGATGGACCTAGGGTGTATCCGTAGCTTAAGCTTGATTGCGTCTTCAATCGCTGAAATAATCAGAAGCGATCGCTCAAATAAATAACTAGCAACGCTCTGGTGACTAAAGAGGTGGTGCTGGAAGTCGTCTTGGTGGTGCTGACAGGGGGTCTATTCCACCTTGCCCCACTTGAAACTGACTCATCATGTCGTGGTCTTCGTGAACAATATTATGGCAGTGGAACATATATTTACCTGCGTTGGGTCTAAACCTCCCAATTACACGTACTGTTTCGTTTTCACCAACATAGAAGACATCTTTAAAACCACGTTCATAGGGAAAAGGTGGCTGTCCATTACGGTCAAGTATTTGGCAATCAATAAGGTGAAGGTGAATGAGATGAAACGAGTTACTTGAGTTATGCACTAGATTCCAAATCTCCACCTCTTCAAGTTGTGGATTGGCATCAATTCTGTCTCGGCTCCACCCGTTGCCGTTAATCACCCACAATCCATTCTGGAGATCAAATGAAAAGTTACGAGTTCGCACAGCTAAAGATTCTGGGATAGGTTGAATATTATTTAGTGTGCTGGGAATAGAACTGTTATCACTTTCAGTACGCACGACATCAAAGCGCAGGATCTTATCTGTGTTATCGTACTCATCATTATTAGGGAGTTGAAGATTTTGTAATACAACCTGCGTTCCGATGGGATATTGAGAAAAATCGATAATTAAATCATAGCGCTCTGCCGTCCCAATACGCATATCTTGAGTTGTTACAGGTGCAGACATTAACCCAGAATCAGTACCGATAACAATTAAGTCATCACCTGTACTCAGAGCAAGTCTGTAAGAACGAGAAATAGATGCGTTTAATACCCGAAAGCGGTACTTGCGGTTAGCTACCTCCATGCGAGGCCAAGGTACCCCGTTAACTGTAATCACATCTCCCATTAAAGTGATCTGACCTTGGTCATTAAAAATTAGCGAACCATCAGACGCGAATTGCTTATCGTGAATGATTAGAGGAATATCATAAGCATCCTTAGGGAGCCGCAAACTGAGTTCTGCATCATCTTGGACAATATACATTCCCGCTAGTCCCATGTACACATTTTGGGCACTTTGATGCATTCTGTGATCGTGATACCAGAAATTAGCGGCTCTATTGTTGGGATAGACGTAATCTTTATAGTATCCCGGAGAAATAAAATCTTCAGCGTAGCCATCGTACTGAGGTTGAGATGCCATCCCATGCAGGTGAACCGACGTAGATCTACTAAGATTATTAATAACTCGTACAACTGATTGACGATCTTTACGTTGTTTGATTGTAGGACCAGGAAACATGCCGTTATAGCCCCAAATCGCTGTCTTTACCCCTGTGAAAGACTCTAAATAAGCCGGACGCATGGTAATTTGATAATAATCAGTTGTTCTATCGCTGCGTATAGGTTTTAACACTGGCGGTGTGCGAAAGGGAAGTGTAAATGGTTCAAATGTCTGAGATTTCGCATTCTGTGCGTATCCCCGATTTTGAAGTGCTATAGGTAGCACAATAGAACTTCCCGCGATCGCTGTAAGAGTTAAAAAGTCACGTCTACTGATTATTTTCATTGTGTATTTTATATATTTCAAGTAACATTGCGGTTCTATTCTGTCAAATCCGGAAAATTTGGGTAAATATTGTTACAAAGCAAAGGCAGAAGTACATTCAAAGCAGCGTCTCCGTTCACGTAGCGTCTCCATATAGCTGAAATAAATTGGTGGTTTTCCCTGGTTTAAACTCTATGGAGTAGGCGATCGCTTTCATCCTTTACTCAAAATTTAGTTCGATGAAAGAATTCTCTTGCGTACGTTATTGATACTATTTTATACAAACTTACAGATATTTCCGTTCCAAAGATTATTTTCTAAGTAGAAATTTAAGTAATTTAAGATACTGTAAAAATACGTATATTCACTAGGCATTGCAATTTTTATATGCTAGCTTGGTCGGAAATCCTTAATAGTCAAGATAAATGAGCGTAAATCTGTTTGATGCCAATTTCTATCGCGCGGCAAATCAAGACTTAGCAGCAGCTGGTTTGACTACAGATGCACAATTATTTTCCCACTTTCAGGCTTATGGTTTGAATGAAGGACGTGCCTTTTCACAGTTTGCCAATCTAGACTTCTATCGCTCTAGCAATAGTGATTTAGCTGGGTTGAACAATAAACAGCTATTCGAGCATCTAGAAAACTACGGTGTCAAAGAGGATCGTCACTTTTCACAATACGTTGACTTAGACTACTACCGGGCAGTCAATCCAGACTTAAGTAAGTTCAATAGTGAGCAAGCGTTCAACCACCTGCAAACCTATGGCTTAGCTGAGGGACGCCAGTTTTCTGAAGAAGTTGACCTCAATTTCTACCGAGCTGGCAATAGTGACTTAGCGAAATTCAACAACTCTCAAGCTCTACAGCACTTAGAAACTTACGGTGTTAATGAGGGCCGAGAGTTTTCCCAATTATTTAGCATTAACTACTACAAAACTCATAATGCAGATTTGGTATCAGCAAAACTGAGCAACAGTGAACTTGTAAATCACTTTCTTTTATATGGTTTAAACGAAGGACGCCAAAGTTCAAGTGTCTTTGATGTTAGTTACTACAAATCTCATTATCCAGACTTAGTAGCAGCCAAACTAACGAATAAACAACTACTAGATCATTTTGAACTGTACGGTTTAAAAGAGGGGCGAGCATCCAGTGCTACTTTCGATGTTAACTACTACTTATCACATAACTCTGACTTACAGAGGGGAAAGTTCACTAACTCTCAAGCCTTAAATCACTTTCTTCTTTACGGTCAAAAAGAGGGACGCTTGGGTTACCCAACTGCAAAACTAGTCAAAGACATTAACCCAGGTTCTGGCAGCAGTTTGTCAGCTTATACAAACTTTATCAACGTCAATGGCACGTCATACTTCACTGCAGATGACGGGATACATGGTCGTGAATTGTGGAAGAGTGATGGTACAGATGCAGGCACAGTGTTAGTTAAGGATATCGATCCTGGATCGAACAGTTCAAACCCTAATGAACTCACCAACATTAACGGCACACTTTACTTTACTGCCTATGATAGCGTACATGGTACTGAATTGTGGAAGAGTGACGGTACAAATGCAGGCACAGTATTAATTAAAGACATCGACTCAGGCACGGACAGTTCAAACCCTTACGGACTCACCAACCTTAACGGTACGCTATACTTCGGTGCTACTGACGGAACTCAACAGACTGGATTGTGGAAGAGTGATGGCACAGATGCAGGCACAGTACTGGTTACAAACTTCAATCAAGGATCTGCAAGCCCTTACGATCTTACTAACGTTAACAGTAGGCTATATTTCACGACCACAAACAATAACGGGGCGGAATTGTGGGAAAGCGACGGCACAACAACAGGTACTACGCTAATTAAAGACATTAACACAGGGTCTCAAAGTTCAACACTGAATAATTTTACGAACGTCAACGGCACCCTCTACTTCACAAGCGATGACAGCGATCTTGGACATCAATTATGGAAGAGTGACGGCACTAGTACAGGCACGGTACAAGTTAAAAACATCAACGCAGGGTCTACCAATTTAACTCTTAACAACCTCGTAAACGTCAATAACACTTTATATTTTACTACCAATGATGACGTCAATGGGTCGGAATTGTGGAAAAGTAATGGTACCGATGCAAGCACGGCGGTGGTGAAAAATATCAACTCTAAGTCTAGCACTGTCATTCTTCCTCATGATCTCACTAATGTTAACGGCACATTGTACTTCGCTGCTGATGATGGAGTTAACGGCGCTCAATTGTGGAAGAGTGACGGCACAAATATAGGTACGGGAATAGTCAACGGCATCAACGCCGGGTCTAACGATTTCAATCCTCAATATCTTACCAATGTAAATGGCACATTGTACTTCACGGCCGATGACGGAGTTCACGGGACGGAATTATGGAAAACCGACGGCACAAAGACGAGTACAGTACTTCAAGATCTCAACGTCGGGCCTAACGGTTCCAACCCTGTCGCTCTCACTAACATCAATGGTAATTTATACTTCGCTGCCGATGACGGAGTTCACGGAGACGAATTGTGGGTGGTGGAATGAACCCGTCGTATTACAATCAAAGGCTTCGGGCAGCATAACCGAGTCTTTGATAAATGGTTGAAATTTATTAAAAATTAAATGAGAATACTTAGCGATAACTTCATCCACCTGCTTCCAGTTTGATTATCTCTAAGCGCATCAATAATCAACTAGGGGCGAACATATGTTCGCCCTTAATCAACGGAGAGGGAGGGATTCGAACCCTCGTTGAGTTGCCCCAAACAGCATTTCCAGTGCTGCGCCTTCAACCACTCGGCCACCTATCCAAGCATCACGATTTCCGAGTATACAATTGAATCCAATAAAATGCAATCATATTTCTAAAATCCGAAATCCAAAATCAAGATGTCCCTTACATACACTGTGAAAGTTCGCGATCGCGCCACAGGCAGAGAACACTCCTTACAAGTACCTGATGACCGTTATATTCTACATAGCGCGGAAAAACAAGGGGTGGATCTGCCTTTTTCTTGTAGAAATGGAGCTTGCACGACTTGTGCTGTTAAGGTACTGTCAGGAGAAATTTACCAACCAGAGGCGGTGGGACTTTCACAAGATTTACAAAAACAAGGTTATGCTTTATTGTGTGTCAGTTATGCCCGTTCTAATTTAGTCGTAGAGACACAAGACGAAGACGAAGTTTATGAACTTCAATTCGGACGTTATTTTGCGAAGGGGAAAGTTCGGAGTGGTTTGCCGTTGGATGAAGATTGATAAAGAGAGGTTGGTTGTTTGAGTAACCACTAACTCTATCAAGTCAACCATCGGAGCTTTTGACCAATGACCAAAATCCTCATTTTATTATGTGTATTTCTACTCGTGGCTTGTCAACCTCAAAAGCCGTTGAATGAAAGTAGACAGGTGCAGGTAAAAGTAGCACAGGTTGTGAGTGGGCAAGCTTTGGAAGTGCTGGGAATGCCTGAACAAACAACGTTGGTTTCTCAAGTGCGATTGCTTGCTATTGATGCACCAGATCTACAGCAGCGTCCTTGGGGAGATGACGCTAAACAACGCCTAGAGGAGCTAATCGGGGGACAAAGAGTGATGTTAGAGTTCGATCTTGAAGAAAAAGACAAATTTGGGCGGACTTTGACTTATGTTTGGAAAGATAAAGTGTTGTTGAATGAGCAGTTGGTGAAAGATGGATATGCACTGTTTGTCATGCGATCACCTAACCACAAATACGACCAGCGTTTGGAACGTGCCCAACAATGGGCTAGACTTGTGGGATTAGGAATTTGGAATCCAGATCAACCCATGCGTCTTACTCCTGCTGAGTTTCGACGCCAGAATCGTTAACAGAGAGTTGTTAGTGGGTAGTAGTTTAATCTATACCCGCCTGAACGGTTACGCTAGTTGTTGGTTATGAGTAGTTTTTACCACCAACAATCAACAACTAACAATTCCCCAATCAACAATCAACAACTAACAATCAGCAAATGCAAATTTTTTTAGATATCGCTACAGAAGCGGCGTTGGCTGCAGGTGCAGTGTTGCAAGCTTATTTTGGTCACTTAGAAGATGCAATCAACGAAAAAGGACGCCCAGGGGACTTAGTAACCATTGCCGATAAAGCATCAGAACAGGTAATTTTAGAAGTTTTGCGTCGCCACTTTCCCCATCACTCTATCCTTGCTGAGGAGTCAGGGAAACTGGGAGATCAACAAAGTGAATTCCTTTGGGCAATTGATCCTTTAGACGGCACAACGAATTACGCTCATCAATACCCCTTTTTTACAGTTTCTATTGGACTATTGGTAAATGGTGTCCCACAAGTTGGTGTGATTTACGATCCATTCCATAATGAGTTATTCCGTGCAGCCCAAGGATTGGGAGCAACACGCAATCGAAACGCGATCGCAGTTTCAGAAACTTCTGATTTGAGTAAAAGCTTGTTGGTTACGGGATTTGCTTATGATCGCCGGGAAACGTCTGATAACAACTATGCAGAATTTTGTCACCTGACTCATCTGACTCAAGGAGTACGGCGTAGTGGTTCGGCATCGTTGGATTTGGCTTACGTTGCTTGTGGACGTGTTGATGGCTACTGGGAACGAGGACTTGCTCCTTGGGATATTGCGGCTGGGATAATTTTATTACAAGAAGCTGGGGGTAAAGTCACCGCCTATGATCGTAGTCCTTTAAAAATTGAGTCAGGTAGGATTCTCGCTACAAATAGTCGCATTCACGACAGCTTGAGTCATGAACTCATTGCAGGAGTGGGGAATTCAATTAAAAATTAAAAATCTACTCATGTCAAATTTTTAACTTTTAATTCTTTTCTACTTCCCACTCCCTGTCTGAACAGTAGTTTTGTTTTTTACCCATAACTACTTACAAATGAGGAATGAGCAAAGTACACTGGAGACTAAATCTAACTGCTCCGTTGGTACAGAACTGCTTTATGCCTGTCAAAATAGACCGTGGACTGTTTAAGTATGATTTCGTAGACCATCACGCAATTTTGGGTGTTCCAGTGGACGCGGATGTGAAGGATATCCGTAAACGTTATCTCAAAATTGCTCGATTTCTGCATCCTGATAGCAGTGTAGCTGCAAGCGCCACTGAAAAACAACAAAAAAGCGAATTACTATCGAAGCTAGTTAACCCAGCTTATGAGACACTCTCTCAAGAAAAAAAACGCGCTGAGTACATTATAGTTTTGTCACAGATGGGCAAGCGCTTGGTACAAGAATCTGCTTCTGTAGAAATAAGCAGTGATCTGGGAAAGCAACTTGCAGGTGCGTCAAATATAGAGCAAATCTATAAAACAGGGATCGCTAAAATCGCGCCCACTCAATATGACTCTTTACCACAAGTGCGAGAGGTCATTGCTCTTTTGAGCGAGTTAAATTTAGTTTATTTAATGCGTACTGCTAGCAAATCATTTGCACCGCAGTCACCACTCGCTCAACTCAAAAATCAGTCCATACCAACAAAACCAGATACTCAAACACCATCAAAAGAAGACTCGGTTGCAGCTCCGTATATCAGTCGCGCTCAAGAATTGATGGCAAAGAATGAACTGGGGCAAGCTAAGGTAGAGTTACAATATGCCTTAAAGTTAGAGCCCAATAATAGTCGTTGCCACAGCTTGATCGGGATAGTTTATTTAAAGCAAAATCTCACAACAACTGCAAAAGTTCACTTTGATCGTGCCTTGCAACTAGATCCTACAGATCAAACAGCATTGGAGGGGAAACGCAGAATTACAAAGATTACAGGAGAAAACCCCGGTACTACAAACCAAACAGCAAAGTCTAATACTAACGTTAAGCAGTCAGATAAATCTGGAGGTAGCGGTTTATTTGGCGGTTTGTTCGGTGGGAGAAAAAAATAACGGTCAATTAAACATCGTTTCGCTCGCTTAGCGTCGGGTATGCGCCCAGATGCGGCAGTAACAGAGTGAGAGTTTCCCTATCCATAAAGGGACGGGAAGTTTCAATTACATACCCTAAAGAGGTAACCTTTGGTTAGCGAGACAAACCGAAGAGTGGAGGTTTATATGGTGTATCAGCCAGCAGCAGGAGCTAGGGATTTATTACCCTTAGATGTGGCTCAAAAACGCTGGATTGAAGATAGGTTGGAGCAGGTTTTTCACCGTTGGGGGTATCACAGGATTATTACTTCAACATTGGAGCGCCTGGATACGCTGATGGCGGGGGGAGCAATTCAGCGCTCTACTGTAATTCAACTGCAAAATGTTGAAGATCAAGAATTGGGACTGCGTCCGGAATTAACAGCCTCTATTGCTCGTGCCACTGTCACGCGTATGGCAGATCTACGTCATCCACAACGCTTATACTATAATGCTAATGTTTTCCAAAGAATAGGGGAGTCCAAGCAAAATCGTCAGCAGGAATTTTATCAAGCAGGGGTAGAATTATTAGGTAGTGGCGGATTGCTTGCAGATGCAGAAGTTCTACTATTGTTGGCGGATTGTTTGCAAGCATTCTCGTTGAACCGTTGGCATTTAATTTTAGGAGAGGCGGGAATTACGCGATCGCTCCTTAAGGCTTTTCCCTCTCACTTACAAGATCGAGTCCGGAGTGCGATCGCTAACTTAGATCGCGTCACTATAGATTCTTTACCACTGAGTGATGAACTTACTGAACGCGCCAGAGTTATGCTAGATCTGCGCGGCAACCCAATTGATGTATTGCAAAAAGTTAGCAGTTTGGGTTTAGATCAATCCGTACAAGAGGCGGTGGAAAACCTTAAATCACTAGTAGAATTACTACAGATTTCAGTAGCTTCTACAACTTCTGAGCTAGGGACTAAATCTTTATTGGGGATAGAAATCATCCTCGATCTTAGCTTAATCCAAACTATAGATTACTACACTGGCATAGTGTTTGAAGTTGTGAGCGATGCAGATGTTCAAGCAAGGGTATTAGGTCGCGGTGGTCGCTACGATCAGCTTTTAGGACTATATCATCCTCAAAGAGAAAGCATTCCCGGAATAGGTTTTGCACTCTCTATAGAAGATTTATACCAAATTCTGTTGTCCCTTGAGCAATTACCGCAAGCTATCCCAGCTAGCAATTGGTTGGTTGTACCAGAAAGTAAAAATGCTTATACCCAGGCTTTTAACTACGCTGCAAAACTACGAGACTCTCACGATTTAATACGGGTAGAAATGGATTTAGAACAAAGGGCTGCTGAATCTTGCCGACAATATGCACGCGATCGCAGCATTGCCCAAATCGCTTGGATCAAAGCCGATGGTTCAACAATAATTGAGCCGTTAATATAAAATGATGCAACTGAGAAAGGATTTACATCTAACTCAGTTTTTAAATAGAGGGGAACCATGCCACACACAATTGTGACTAATGTCTGTGAAGGTGTTGCTGATTGCGTAGACGCCTGTCCGGTAGCCTGCATTCATCCAGGTCCGGGCAAAAACGTTAAAGGTACTGATTGGTACTGGATTGACTTTGCCACTTGCATTGACTGCGGCATATGTATCCAAGTTTGCCCGGTAGAAGGGGCAATTGCCCCAGAAGAACGACCTGATTTACAAAAAACGCCATAATTGTCAGAGAGTAATGAGTTATGAGTTATGAGTTATGAGTTGTGAGTTATGAGTGAAATTACCCTTTTTACTTAAGACTCGTTACCAGAGCATTACCTTTTTACTCATTACTCATTACTCATTACTCATTACTCATTACTCATTACTCAGTAGACAAATGACTAATTATTTACTAGAAGTTAAAGATGTCCGTGCTGGATATATCAAAGATGTGGATATCCTGCAAGGTTTGAATTTTCATGTAGAAAACGGAGAATTAGTGACAGTCATTGGTCCTAATGGTGCTGGTAAATCTACCTTGGCAAAAACCATTTTTGGGCTTTTGACTCCCCATACAGGCACAATTACCTTTAAAGGCGAGAATATTGTTGGGCTAAAGTCGAATCAAATCGTTCAGCGAGGAATGTGTTACATACCACAAATCGCTAATGTCTTTCCCTCTCTGAGTGTAGACGAAAACCTAGAAATGGGTGCTTTTATACTGAATGTTTCTTTAAAACCACTAAAAGACAAAATATTTAGCATGTTTCCTCGGCTTGCTGCTCGCCGTCACCAACGCGCTGGGACTCTCTCTGGTGG
>JAQYWP010000473.1 GCA_029379285.1 Rhizonema sp. PD38 | reverse complement strand
TCACGGGAAACAATAAACAACTGCAAGTTGTGGCGCAAGAAGGACGAGTAAAAACTCGCGAACAGCGTATGGACCTTTTTGGTGATGTAGTAGCAAATTCCAATGAACCGCAGTTACAAATGCGAACACAGCATTTGATTTGGCAAATCAAACAGCAAAAATTAATTGGCGATCGTCCCGTCCAAATAGACCGTTATGAAAATAATCAAATTACTGACCGTGGCAAAGGAGATACTGCCGAAGCCAATCTAAAAACCAAGATTATTACTGTTAAAAACAATGCTCAGATTGAAATACTTAATCCAGCAATGCAAGTAACTAGTAACTTCATGACTTGGGACTTAAACGCAGAAACTGTCAAGACATCTGCTCCCGTGCGCGTGTTCCATCGCACTGACAACGTCACTGTGAATGGCGATCAAGGTGAAATGAATACACAGCAAAAAATTGTTTACATCACGGGTAACGTTAACGCCGTTGGACAACGCGGTCAATTACTCAAATCTAAAAAGCTAACATGGTATCTTAACAATCAGTTCATTGAAGCCCAAGGAAACGTTTTCTATCAGCAGATGGAGCCACCATTGAGTTTTACAGGTCAACAAGCTTCGGGTAATTTACAAGACGAAAATATTGTTGTCAAGGGCAATAATTCTAGTGACAAAGTATATACAAAGATTATTCCGCAAGATCAGAAAAGTCAATAATTGTTAGGAGTTAAGTAATGGGTATTATGTCATGTTCGATTAAACACTTATAATAATTTTGTCGCCATAAATTAAATTTTGTTGAACACCTATTAGTTTTTTGTTTTTAGCCAGCTAAATCACCCTTTTGTTTTCTGCTTTTTCTTATTAAAATAGCAAGTTTTATTGTATATTAGAATACTTAAAAAAGATTTTACAGACACTCTTATGGGTGCGGTTGGCTTTCATCCCCGACGTAAACGTGCAAAGCTCGCGCGCTCTTGTAAGCTTCCCCCAGCAGACTTGGCAAAAAAATGACGCAGCCTTTTTTTATAAGAATACCCGTTGAAAACCCTTGAGTATGTGTCTTGGAGCTTGGCGTAATACCGTTTCACTTTAAAGTTGATACAAATAGGTAAGCAGGGGAGCAGGGAGCTCTTAGCAGGGGGAAAGAATTAGAAACCCGTTATTTGGATCAAGATTTTCGTGAAATGGTATAAAGACACATACGTACTGGTAGACCTTAATTCGTGCTTTATCTATCTCCCCTCCCCAAAAGCGGGATGCGGTTGGGGAGCCAGCGCTGCAGGCGGTGAGACCAGTGCTGCGGGAGGGTTTCCCTCCGCAGGCATCTGGCGTTAGCGCAGCGTTAGCGAGGCACGAGCGTCACCCGAAGGGGTCTCCCGCCGTAGGCGACTGGCGTGGCGAGGTTCATTTCCGCATGGGTGATTTGACGGATATCATATAACATCCATCAACTCCCAACTATCAACTATCCACTATCCCCCATAAACCATTTCATTACGATTGACCGCACCTAATTGCGGTACAGTGTTGATGTCTGAGTGAGGTAATAGGGCAGCCGGAACCTCTGACGCTACCTGGAGTTGTTGCAAAAGACGTTGCAACAATTGGTCTTGTCCGGAGCGAAAAGCTGATACATTTGTACCACGGTTAAGAATAGCAAACCAAACCAAGCCGCGATCGCGTGTAGGCATCACTCCAGCTAATGAACTGACATCTCTGAGTGTCCCTGTTTTGATCACAGTAGCAAGAGGGATGTGCCTGCCATGTATCGTCCCACGATGATCTAACCCAGACATAAGAAATAAGTCAGTCAGATCTAGTTGATGGGCAACGGCTTCCCGTTGAACAGCCATTAATAAAGCGCAGATAGCTCTGGGAGAAATGCGATTTTCCGGTCCAAGTCCTGAACCATTAATTAACTGAATTTCTGACTCTGGTACCTGAGCCAGCTGAGCGGCTGTTGATTGTACGACACTTGCTCCTCCTACAGTCTGAGCCAGCATTTCTGCTATGTCATTATTGCTGAAAACGTTCATCTCCTTGATAATTTGTTTTAAGGGTAAGGAGTAGTGACGTAATAGCAAGGTTTTTTGAGCGACAGAATCGTCAGAGATTTTCACTTTCCCTGCAATGATAACTTGAGGCTTAGGAGTTCCCTTGGGCATGAGTGAGTACTCAAAAGTAGCCGCACGATTCCAAGTAGCAGAGTTCAAAGCAAGCTTTAGCAACTGACCCGCTAGCACTGGATAGCGTTGAAAATTCATGGCAAAATTGCCAGTAATTATCAAATTTCCCTTAACCTGCTTAATACCCATTTGGTTAAGACTGTTGCCAAGGGCGATCGCTTCCTCCCAAACAAACAAAGGATCGCCACCGCTTGTAATGACCAAATCTCCCTGCAACACACCATTTTGTATTGGTCCTGTACCACTTACCAAGGTTTGAAATTGGTGATCTGGTCCCAAATTTTTCAATGCCACGAGCGTGGTGGCAATTTTAGTTAAAGAGGCGGCAGGCAAAGGAGTCGTACCTTCATGATTGGCCATTAGCATAGGTCCGGACTGTATCCACACCCCTTGACTCTCCGCTTGCTCGCGACTCACCAGTTTCAATTTTTGCAGATCCTGTAGATATTGTTGAACTGTGGTAGCCGCAGCTGGATTTGGATCGGCAGCAAGAACCAAACCAGGGCTACTTTGCCATGCCAATACATCTAAAGCATCTAATGGCTTGACTGGCACCCCAACCATTTGGAGCCAAACCGAAACCAAACCTGAACCCAATAATTCCAGCATGCTTCATTCCTCTGTAGAATGTGCTACTTTATTTTCCGTAAAATTGCGCAAATACTCTCGATTACAAAGTATCGAGTTAAGATATCGATTGATTTTTTCTTGTACAAATGGGATGGATAATAGAGTTATAGTATGGGTCATACCCCTCACTCTGCAATTAGTATGTAAGATGAAGCTAATATCACCCTGTAAGTGTTGATTGCACTTAGTATTCGACCACTTATTTATTGAATCAAATTTCGACATGACAAGGCTTCCTGCTTACCATTCTGCTAACATAAGATCAAATTCTGTTTTCATCCAAGTCTTGAAATTTACTTTAATACAAGGCACATCACCATTTCAATAGATTGCATATCTTCCTACGAACTTACTAGCTGCGCTTCAAGTAGAAAAATCCTTTGAAGAAGAACATACAATGTAATTAGGAGGCGATTCGACACCTCTAAAGTGAACAGCAGCAAATCGTTCGCGAAAGCGCTCTTCGTTGAAAAAGAATTGGTGAAGCTTGTCACATAAGTATTCGTAACCAGGCTCTACAAATCTCAGACTGAGTTTTTTTATTGGTTTCAAGAAACATCAAGATAGCTGTCTAATCGTTTTAACACGAAAAGCAGAGAATCATTAGTTTTCAATGAGGTCATAGTCCTTCAAAAGATTAGACAATGATATTTTGATTACACCCACTAAAAAGTTACTGCTTGCTCCAAATTCTGTCCTTAAAGAAGATCCCTCGCGCATTCAAATATAGTGCTGACTGATTGATGAGGGTGGGTAAAATTTGCTTGCTGCATCTACCCACAGACTCTCTATCAAATTATCCCTCGACTAAAGAGTAGAGTGCGAAGGACTCTATTGTATAAGTTGACGGCTAACAGTTGACTTTTGTGCCTGTTGACTGAAAAGACTTAACACCCAATACTGCTTCGCATGTATTCGTCGCTCACTCGCACTCATGCGGGCTTTCTGGCTTTGCATGAATGAAATATCTATTTCTGCCACCACTTACTAGTAGTCTAAGAGACCAACAACTTTTGGTAAAGGTAGGAATGAGGAGTTGAAAAGGACTTTGACAATTCTAAAAATCAGTAAAACTCCTCAAAGTTTTTGTGGTAAATCACGAGCTAAGTAAGTGAGTGGAAATAAACATAACTATGTTACGACTTGTAAATAAGGCTGAAACTATTATCAAGAAATACTTTTTCCTTAAGGCAGGAAACTGATAGAGGAAGACCCTAACCCAAACGGACTCTTGCCTGAAGGGCTGGACTTAGTAGTTAGCTTTATTTGTACCGACTTAACTTATGTCTATTCAATATCTTCCTAAAATCAGCAGTAAAATCAGGCAAATTTTTTGTTTTTTAGCAAATCCCCTTGTTTACAGAGATCCATAAAAATAAGTCGCGACTCTGTCAAACTAGAACGGATCGTATCGAGTCACAACAATTCATACGGAGTCGCGATTTACGGTTGTTAGGTGGCTACATAGACAGTTTAAGAGCGCCTAGAGTCTGGGTCTTAATATTTTTTTAGTATTAAAAATAACATAATGTTTACAAGTTAATACTTAATAGCAAATACTCATACTCTCGCCCTCGTCAGCACAATAAGCAAAGTCCAATTGTAAGTTACAGAGGAAATTCGTGCTATCTTGGGCTTGGCAGAACCTAAGGTCTTAGTAATAGACGTGTTTTGGCACTTCATAATTTACTACGGTATCCGAGGCATCTGGTAAAATTTGTAAGGTTACTAGAAGCTCTAAGCAATGGAATCGACTTGCGTGAGGATCGCAATTGATGCAATGGGAGGGGATCGCGCACCCGATGAAATCGTTGCTGGCGCACTGCGAGCACGAGAAGAATTGGGTGTTCAAGTCTTACTAGTTGGTAATCCCCAAGCAATTGAAAGCCAACTGCCACCAAAAACAAATTTGGAGCAGGTGGAGATCGTTCCTGCGGAGGAAGCGATCGCAATGGATGAGGAGCCTTTAAGTGCTATTAAGCGCAAGCCTAAGGCTTCGATCAATGTGGCAATAGATTTGGTTAAGCAGAATCGGGCGGATGCAGTAGTTTCTGCAGGTCACTCGGGAGCAGCTATGGCATCAGCTTTACTGCGTTTGGGACGAATACCGGGAATTGACCGTCCGGCAATTGGTGCAGTTTTTCCGACAATAGCCAATAAGCCAGTACTAATATTGGATGTTGGCGCAAATGTAGACTGCCGTCCTAAGTTTTTAGAGCAATTCGCTGTCATGGGCTCAATTTACAGTCAGTACGTGCTGGGTACAGAAGATCCCAAAGTCGGTTTGTTGAATATTGGTGAAGAAGAACGCAAAGGAAACGATGTAGCCGTCCAAGCCCACCAAATGCTGCGGGAAAATTCCCAAATCTCTTTTGTTGGTAATGCCGAAGGGCGTGATGTCCTTTCGGGTCACTTTGATGTTATTGTCTGTGATGGCTTTGTGGGCAACGTGTTGTTAAAATTTGCCGAAGCAGTCGGAGAGGTATTGCTGCAATTTATTCGAGAAGAGTTACCCCAAGGATTACACGGTCAAATAGGCACGGCGATTTTAAAACCAAATCTGAGGCGGCTCAAGCAGCGAGTTGACCATGCAGAACGCGGTGGTGCTTTACTTTTAGGTGTTGCCGGAATTTGCATTATCAGTCACGGCAGTTCTCAAGCACCGTCTATTTTTAATGCTATTCGCCTGGCTAAAGAAGCGGTCGATCATCAGGTGCTGCAAAGAATTCAGTACCAGTATCAAACTTTACAGCGTGAAAGCGGTTAGCAGTTATTAGTCATTGGTCATTAGTCATTAGTCATTTGTAAGGACTTTAAACCAATGACAAAGGACTTTTGACTTTGAACAACTAACTAATAGCTGATAGCTTGGGAGATGCAGCAGTGCAAAATATAGGAATAGCAATTACAGGAAGTGGCTCCGCATTACCAGCAACTTTTTTAGATAATCAGGCACTAACTAAACTGGTGGATACATCAGATGAATGGATTACCACAAGGACAGGAATTCGTCAACGGCGGTTACTCAATAAGAGCGAATCGTTGAGCGGACTTGCAACTTTAGCCAGTCAGAAGGCGATCGCTTCTTCAGGGATTTCACCACAGGAATTAGATCTGATTATACTGGCAACTTCTACCCCTGATGACATGTTTGGTAGTGCATGTCAAATTCAAGCTCAATTGGGAGCACACAAAGCTGTAGCCTTCGATTTAACTGCGGCTTGTTCTGGCTTTGTATTTGGATTAGTGACAGCTGCTCAGTATATTAAAACAGGAGTGTATAAAAAAGTCTTAATGATTGGGGCGGATGTCCTTTCGCGTTGGGTAGATTGGCAAGATAGAGGGACTTGTATACTGTTTGGTGATGGCGCTGGAGCAGTAGTATTGCAGGCAAATGAGAGCGATCGCTTGTTAGGATTTGAACTCAAAAGTGACGGCACTCAAAACAAATACCTCAACCTTGCTTGCACTCCAGAACCCACAGAACTTCTCCCTGGTATTCATATTGGGAAAGGAAATTTCCAGCCCATTACAATGAACGGTAAAGAAGTCTATCGCTTTGCTGTACAAAAAGTACCAGAAGTGATAGACAAAGCTTTATTTCAAGCCAACCTCAGTGTCGATCAAATAGATTGGCTGATATTGCATCAAGCAAATCAGCGCATTCTTGATGCGGTTGCCCAACGTTTGAATATTCCAGAACATAAAGTTATCAGTAATCTGGCTGAATATGGTAATACTTCTGCGGCTTCCATACCCCTTGCCTTAGATGAAGCAGTTCGCCAGGGAAAAATTAAACCTAACGATATTGTTGCTGCATCAGGTTTTGGTGCAGGGCTGACTTGGGGAGCGGCAATTTTTCAATGGGGAAGGTAGAAATTTGTTGATTGTTAATTGTTAATTGTTAATTGTTGGTTGTAAATTGTTAATTTGATGACTGAAGAGTGACTA
>JAQYWP010000472.1 GCA_029379285.1 Rhizonema sp. PD38 | reverse complement strand
CTAATATATGGCTTATAAGATTGCAATTTTTAATATGAAGGGAGGAGTTGGCAAATCTGCTACTGCAACTAATCTAGCAGATGGCATTTCCCGATTTAAGAAGAAAAAAGTTTTATTAGTGGATATTGATCCTCAGGGAACTTCCGGCGCTTCTCTTGGCATCGAAATTTGGAAACTAGAGACTCAACTGAAAGATGTTCTTCAAAGTGATTCGCCTACTGAACGAAAGCAACGTTTCAAGAGTGCGGTTGTGAAGGTGTGTGCTCACCAATTTGATGTCTTGCCATCCAATATTTTGCTTGCAGTTGAGGAACTACAAATTTCTGGATTGCCTGGGCGAGAGAATTTGCTGAAGCGAACGCTAAATGAAATTGATAGTGAGTATGACTTCACTCTGATTGATTGTCCACCTAATATTGGTGTGTTCTCAATTAATGCGCTCAAAGCAAGTGATGGCGTTATTGTCCCTGTCGATATGAGCTACGTTGGGCTATTGGGAGTTCAGGGGGTGGAATACGCCTTTAATTTGGTGAAGAATTTTTTAGACCATCAAGTCAATGTCTTGGGTGTACTTGCCACTAAATTTGACGGACGGCAGAATATCAGTAAAGATGTGTTGACATCTTTGCAAGAGCATTTTCTTGAACGCATGTTCAAAACAGTCATTCCCACAACTGTACGTATTTCAGAAGCTCCTAGTTTTGGAGTATCGATATTTGAACACGATCCAAAAGGTACAGGAGCAAAAGCATACAAAGACCTAATGAATGAATTGCTGAAGCGGCTCTAAAATATTGAAAGTGCTTTCACCGTACATTTCCAACAACGTTGTCGGAAAAGTCTCCAGGAGTTATGAGTTTCTATGTCTAAACGAGGTCTCGGCAACAATCCTTTCAAAGCTGACTCGACAATCAGCATTTTTAGTCCAACCGCTCTGACCGCAGCAGATGTTGAGCATTCAATAACTATTAACTTATCTTGCATTCAACTACCGACTCAACAACCCCGTCGCTACTTTGACCCTCAAAAATTGCAGCAGTTAGCTGAGTCGATCCTCACTCATGGGATACTGGAACCATTACTAGTTCGTCCACTATCGGACAAGTACTACGAGTTAGTAGCAGGAGAGCGCCGTTATCGGGCAGCAAAGGAAATAGGATTGAGTGAAATTCCCGTGATAGTTCGGGAAATGACAGACGTACAGGCGATTGAACTGGCACTTGTTGAAAATTTGCAGCGGGAAGATCTCAATCCAGTGGAAGAAACCGAAGGAATTATCACGCTTTTGGCATCGAAGTTGAATATTCCTTCAAGAGAAGTTTCTCAGCTACTACATCGTTTAGCTAAACAGGGTGACAACGTTGTCGGAAATGAAGAAACACGAATTTTAGTCGAGTCCGTCTTTCGCATAGTGGGCAAAATGAGTTGGGAATCCTTTGCCAGTCATCGCTTACCTTTACTCAACCTGCCAAACCCTATTTTAGAAGTACTTCGCTCTGGAAAAATTGAGTACACAAAGGCGAGAGCGCTGGCACGCATTAAAGACCCTGTTTTGCTGCAAGAGCTTTTGAACCAAGCAATTGCCGAAAAATGGTCGCTCAGTCAAATTCGTGCAGCCATTCAAGAGAATACCCAATCAATTCCCCCTGGAGAAATCTCTCTGAAACAACAATTCACTCAAGTTTCTAAAAAGTTGAAATCATCCGCAGTTTGGTCAGATCCTGCTCAACGTCAGCGACTACAGCAATTGCTCGACGAACTTGAACAAATAGCACTCTATTCTACTGAAAATCTGGGTGAGAAGTAGTTAAAAACATAGATATAACCAACATTCCGCACCCAGTAGTGTCACACACTATCAGATGTGGGCAACTGAAGTGAAAAACAGTGCATATGTACTAAAAAGAGAACACAATGAAGAGGTGCGATCGCCTCCCAGATACAGCTGAGTCCATCCCAAGAGCGCAGTCGCAACGCACCCCTATCTACTGATTTTATTTTTGACATTTTATCTCTGTGACACTACTAGTGCAGAATATGAGATACAAGGGTTGGGATGAACACAGTTGCAAAAACGGACAGCAGAGATACAAAATCCTCATGCTCATTTGCGCTCATTGGGAGCATTTGAGGTGCTTATTGACGCAAAGCTCGCGCCTTCAGAATCTTCTGTCCGGCAGACTTTGCAACAGTCTCAACAACAAGACAGATCAACCGCCTTTATCGGAGGTGAAGCTCCCCGGACGGAAGCTTCCGCTTTCTCTCCGCGCGATCGCGCGGGAAGGGTAATAGTTTAAATCCTACTACCCATGAATAAACCTGATTACAATGCCCTACTCCGAAGTTTCTGGAGTAGTCCGACACCGATTGAAAGCATCGAAGACAACACGATAAACGAAGTTGAAGGGGACATCACTGATTTTTTAGGAGAGAACATTCTTTGGCAGGAAATCGTTCCTTCTCAAATCCCCAATCTTGAACTGATGCCAGATAACTTACCACCTGAATTAATAGAAGCACTTCAGAAAAATGGCATTACTCAACTTTATTCACACCAGTTGTCAGCGTTATCGGCACTCCGAAAGGGTAAAGATGTCATTATCACGACTACAACAGCCTCTGGCAAAACGTTGAGTGCATACCCGGCAATCTTGGAAGGCTGCTTGAATAAAGGTTACAGAGCTATCAGCTTTTACTCGTTGAAGGCTTTAGCACTCGATCAGTTCAACAAAATCTCAACCTTGCTTGCAGGCATACCAGAAGCTACTCGTCCCAAACTGGCTATGCTAACGGGTGATATCAAAACAGAAGAAAGAGAAAGGCTCTTGGCGGCAAACCCCCATATCATTGGGGCGACGCCAGAACTCATCCATTACCAGCTAAGAGCCAGCTGGAGATCCGAGCATTGGAGCGCTTTCTTCAAGAAACTAAGATATATTCTGGTGGATGAGAGTCACCTTTACAATAGTGTCATGGGTGCATCAATGGCCTTGCTTTTGCGAAGGATAAAACTTGCTGTGGACCATCATGGAGGTAAGAGTGCTAAACTCCAGTTTATCTTTCTCTCCGCCACCGTGGGAAATCCAGTCCAGCTAGCTCAACGGCTGTCTGGTCGCAGTCGTGACCAGAATCGGTTAGTTTTGATTGATAAAAGTGGAGCAGCCGCGAGTGAAAAGCGGCTTTTAGTTCTTAAACCCAGCACCAACGCTAACCCCGATGCTGCCAAGATTATTTTATACCTCATAAAACAAGGAATGTCGGGTATTACCTTCTGCAACAGCAGACAAGCCGTAAAAAGCCTGTTAGGATTGGTCAAAATCGAAGCTATACGCCAACGCTGCCAGAGTTATGAAGATAAGGTGGCAATCTTCTACGGCTCTCTAACAAGTGATCGCCGTGCTGAGATAATTGAGCAACTGCAATCCGGTCAAATCCGCTTTATTATTAGCACTGAAGCATTGGAAGCAGGTATAGATCTCCCGGAACTGGACTGCTGTCTCATACGCGGCTGGCCTGGATCTATCATGTCGTTCCGGCAGAGGATCGGCAGATCTGGCAGAGCGCGACCGGGTTTAGCCATTTTCTTGCCAGTGGCTCAAAGTCCTTTGGATCAATACTTCAGTAGCTATCCAACTCTGTTGCTATCTGGGGAAGCCGAGCAGGTCAATTTTAATGAATCCTACCCGATTCTGCTGGCAAAGCACCTGCTCTGTGCATGTGTTGAGACTGGCATCCCAACCAACAAGCTAAAACGTTACTTTGGACCAACTGCCCCCAAAGTTGTCACGGCGTTGATGCAGCAAGACCAGATTTTTAAAGGACGCAAGGGACTATGGGCGAAGGGCTTTCCTCACAAAGATGTCAACTTCAGGGGTGGTTCGTCTTCTGGGACAATTAAGCTGATTGATGCTGACTTATCAGGCGAAGAATTTGAAGAAATGAGTGAGGATATAGCGTTCAGGGAAGTTTACCCAGGAGCAATCTATCGTTGTCAAAACGCTGATGGTCAGATGCTCAACTTCCGCTCTGTCTCGCTCGACCTTGATAGTAGAAAAGCAATTCTCAAGCGATTTGCTGACAGTCCAACCTTCACAGTGGCAATGACTGAATCCAAAACCAAGGTAGAAGATCGGCTGGCAGCACCCATTCAAATTCCACTTTCCTTTTCTAACCCTGAGTTGTCTCAAGACAAGGGTTGTACTCAGTCTCAACTTCAGCTTGAACTTGCTTGGGGGAAAATCAGCCAACTTGTTACTGGCTATCAGCTGCTAACTAAGCAATATGAACTTACATGCTTGAACCAGCGTTGTCTCAAGTATAAAGAGCCACAGCCCTCACGACGCAATTGTTCCAGTTGTGGAAAGAAAACACGAGAAGCCGAAATCATCACCGTTATCTCTGAAGTCAAGTTTGAGAAACCTTATCAAACTCAATTTACTACTCCAGTGGTGCAGGTGTCGCTCAATAGCAAAGCACGGGAGTACCTACGAGACAGTGCAGCACAAATCAGGAAAGCTATGACCCAAAAAGCACAAGTGATTCCTGCTGACTACCAGCAGTTGTGGGAGTACCCTAGCTCTCAAATCGCACTCCATTCGTTCGGGCATCAAATAATGGCCGCACTACCGCTAGTGGTTCTTTCTTCACGTAGCGACATCAATTACATTGTTGAACGCATCGGCGATGGAGGTTATTACGGACTTTTCTACGATTGTAGTGAAGGTGGCAATGGAGCAAGTGAAGCTGTCTTTCAAAACCTCACCAAGCTGGCGAGTACAGCGGCACAGCTTGCAGACTCTTGTGATTGCGAAACAGGTTGTCCCAAATGCCTTCAACAACATGGGTGTCCGCAAGGGAATAAAGGTTTACTCAAACAGCTTGGGGTAACTTTACTCAAGGCAATTCCCCAAGAACCCCCAACTCTCTAAAACACCAAAGCCTCTAGGAGTTAACTCTTAGAGGCTTTGGTGTATTTTTTCTTAAAATACACATTATACAGCAAAACTTTCAGGGAATAAAGAAAAATGTGTTTCTTTCAGTTTCTACAATCTTCAAAGCTAAGTGCTACTTTCTTCCGCCAACACATTACTGACCAACTTTATACCATAGTTTCTGGCAGCCTGAGATGTGATAAGAAACGTAACTAATAGTGTAGACGTATAAATCATCCAGGTATGAAAATTTGTGAACAGAAAATATCCAGATATACCTAAAACAACAAAACATAAAAAGCTTAAGCTAGCTAAATCTCTAGTCAGAAGAAATTTTTTATGTGCATCTTCAACCGATTTTTTTGATTCATTTTTTTTGTAGATATGATACCAAAGCCGATTTTGTTCGGTTGGGTTACTTGGAAGATTGCCAAATTTTGCTTGTAATACATTCGGGTTTATTCTTGGGTCTCTATCCATAAAATATGAAAAAGTTCGACAGCCTGGAAGTGTTTCTTTGATTCTCCAAAAAACTAGAACTGCTTTTACTTGAGAACTAAGCTGACCATTTATGACTTTTGTGAAAATACCAGAAACAAGTAACCACGTTGCTGATGTCAGAAACTTCTCTAGAATAGCCTCAGTAGCTTCGTTAGCTGAGACCCCAAGCTTCAAAATTAGAAATACTAAAATGTTGATGACAATATAAGCACCAGTAGATAGATGATTTTGCTGATTCAAGGTTTTTTCGTCATCGGACATAGGATAGACCTCACTTTCTCGCTGAAAAAATTAAGAGATTGATGCCGAAACTGCACAGTAACTTAATGGAGTTCGTATTAGTAAAACAAAAGGAACACTCCGACTGCTTGCAACTTCCATTGCTGTTTGCAAATCGCGTTCAGATGGTTCAGAATCGCTAAGGTGGCTATGCCAGGTTCCCAGACAATAAAGCGCATAATTGCATGATGATGAATATTGCTCCAGCATTTCCCTGACAGCAGAAGTACCTAGCACAAACTCATACTTTGAGCGCTGGCTATCTTGCGGTGCTGGTAGGACATCCGTCACTATAAATGCTTGCTGTGTCTCAGATATCCGCCCAACAAGAATACCGCCTGTTTCAACAGAAGGATTGCCAGCGTAATCTTTCAAAATTTTCTGATGGGTGCATTCGGATATCCTAACCGTCCATAATGAGTTACCGTTTATAGGTACAATACGAACAGGTGGGACATTTATGTGTGTCCAGTTAAGTCCTATCCCATCATCTGTAACTTTTCCCACAAGAATACGACCACCTGTACCTGGCAAACCCTCAGCACGCATTTGAGCAATACTTGTAGCCATTGATGCAGCCAGCATTGATATTCTGGCATCAGAAATAATCATCGTTGTTGAGCTACACCCTTGACCAACACTGTAACGACGTGTTGGTTCTTCCACTGCAAATACCGCATCCTTCAATTGTTCATTTGCCCTCATCACCTCATATCCTTGAGCAATGAGATCAATAGAATTGGGATTTCTTCCAGGTCCTTCGATAGTCATTAGTCCTACTCTACCGTTAGCGTACAGCAACGTCTCAATGACTCGCGATCGCAATTTCTTTGGTTCAATTGCCGCCAAGGCTTCTCGTACAGGGAAGGATGCTGTTGCATTGATAACCGCCCATGTTTCTCTTGGAAAAAATTTCTGTAATAGTTTTGTGTTATAGACTGCTTCGGTAATATCTGTAGCAAAGTCTTTTGAGTCTTGCCCTAAGCCCTTGATGGCAAGTGCTAATGCTCTAGATTTAGAGCCAGGGTAAGCGCGTCTCAAATGCTATTGACAAGCGGATTCAGAGGCATCATCATG
>JAQYWP010000471.1 GCA_029379285.1 Rhizonema sp. PD38 | reverse complement strand
TTTATGAACTAAATTTAGAGAATTAAAAGCCGCTCTATAAGGACGGGATTTTTAACCCATTTTTCTGATAAAATATTGACTGAAAGTTATAAAACAGGTAAGGTTTAAGCAATGGGAAGAAAAGCAAAAATCCGACAGCAGCGCAAACACGAGAGCCTCAAGGAGGAAGTATCCTCTCTGTTGCAGAAACCTTCACCGAAAAAAAAGAGTGAAAGTAAATCGTTTTTAGGAAGAATTGCCGCTTCGTTAAACCCATTCTCTAAAGCAGAAAAATATCAATCATCAATAGACGCACACGGCTTTTTTGAAGAAAATCAGATTTTAGTGGGTGCGATCGCTCATGAAGGGTATAAACAACAAGGTAAAGGACTTGTGTTGGTTGTTAACTCGGACTCGACAACTCCCCAAATTGAGTATATCCAACGTAAGTCCCTCAAAAAATCCATGAGTCAATATGATGTTGTTTCAGAGGATGTACAAGCTATGGATAATATGATTCAGGTGTACGATCCAGCCGACAGCGTAGTGATGGCTTATGTCAATAATAATGGTGAAATATCAACAGCGATGATCCCACAAACAGATCCTTCACCTGAAGAGTGTTACCGCAAGCTTCAGCAGAAGAGATAAATTGAGACTTACAGCAATGTCGTATGAATATTGGAACGGAGATTACCTCCATGTTACTACTCAGCTCTTGCCGCTGTGGAGCAGTCCGTTTCAGCTTTAAGATCTTAATTTCCACTCATCGGTTGCTAATAATTGTATTATCCAGCGTTGGCAACCATTAGGTGGCTAGCTGGAAGCTGTTGCCACCAAAACGCTTCTCCCACCCATCTGCCCAGTACGGCTCAATGTTAGCTCCAATTCGTTCGCATAGCTCGGAATACCTCATATATCCTGTTGAGTTCAACTACTGGCTCAAAGTGTTCATCAACTCTTAAGTTAGGATACATGTACCACTTCGTCGGTTTAGAAGGACATGTGATCGAGAGCGATGCCGAACGTCTCCCTCTGCTATCCCCTCCTGCTTTTTCTCCGGCCGAAAAAGCTGCCAGAATCCTTGAAGCCAGTTCCTGTCCATAACTACTCTCAAAGGCATAAATTATACTATCTGTAACAGTTGCACTGCCTAATGTATTACCCCCGACAACACAGTATTTTCCAATTCTATGATCAGCTACCTTTCCGCAACTATCACCAGTGTAAGCAGCCCCAAGTCCCTTTTCAGAGATATAAAGCACTTGTCTGACTGCGCTTCATCCTGAGAAAGCAGCAAATCTAATGTGTTTTGAATTTCATTTGTGCATTCCAGGGCAGACAGCACTTTTTTGGCAAGCTGCGGTGAGGCGTGGTGCTGAGTATGAACTAAGCCAGCTTGACCAAAGTGAGGTACTTTAGAACCGAAGAAGAGTGAAAAACTGGCTACACCAGAACCTATCTCCCCTGTTGATGGATCAGTAGCAACGATTGAGTATGTAGAAATTGCTTGCAGAGTCATTAACGAATCTGTAAATCTGACTATATAATAAACCAAGTTACGGATTATTGTGCGATTCGTTGACTTGATAGCGACGTGAAAAAGGTCGTTTGGTACGGCAAGCCACTTCTAAATACGCCGTACCTATATCTGTACCACATGTGGTAATTATAATGAAATTAAGAAATTTCACGGAATATCTTTGACTAATTACAGTCAGTGTAAATTACAAAAAATGGCAAAAGTTGAATAATTAAGTGTTAGTGAATTTATTGAACGATGGATCCGGGACACTGCGGGTTAAAACGCAAAGCTCGCACTCCTTGAGTACTCTATCCGGCAGACTTCGCCCTCGTGTCGGATTTCCACCCCTGGCTAAAAACATATGGGTAGAAATCCTCCCGTATTATTTTGATATGTAATATTTTCTGAGTTTTTGTGTATCTTGTTCGCCTTTTAATTTTCTCTGCTACCCCGGATTATCGAGGGGATAGTTTTCTTCTATCTGTTGATAGAAACGCCACGTTGTAGTCTATTAAAGAGTGTGGCTTGGGATGATAGTTTTAAGAGAAGTAGTGAGATAACTTGAATTTTTGCTTTTACCTTGTAGTATTAGTATAGCGCGGCAGTAATAACCAGAGAGTTTCAAACAGCTTAAAACCTTGTCTCTATAAGTATTATCTTTGATTTCCTGATGAGTGATATCACGAGTAACTTGATAAATTGAGCAGAAAGCATCTGTAAATTTACGTAGCTACTTTAAGATTTTAAATAGGTCATACTGTGTTAAGCTTCCTGAGTGATTTAAGTAAAGCGCTGATAGTGCGTTATTTTTAGTAAACGCTTATGATTGAATCTAAATTCAATGAGATTAAAACCATGAAAGTGTGCAAATGTATTTGCGGTGGTATTACTGAGAAGCGGCTTGTCGTAAACATCCTAGTTTCGTCCTTTAATAGTCACCAATGAAATATAAAATTACCATCCTACACAGTAAACAAGACAGCAAAAATTCATGAGACTGACAAGACGGAAAAGCATTCTTACTCTCATCAGTACTGTCTTGATAATCTTAGGTTTCAGAAGCTATCGCTCACGCACCCAGAGGAAGTTTTCCAACTCTCTTCAGAAGAACGAACTTTCACAAGCCTTAGATGTGTTATCAGTACCTGAAATTGACAAAGAGCGAATGTATCAGAATTTTCTCAAAGCTGCGGCAAGTGGCTTTCAAGACAATCCAGCACTTTTGTATCAAGGAATTCAAACATCACCGTATAAAGAACAAATTAATGATTATCCTTCTCGTTTAAACCACAAACCTGATGGAGAAAATTTAGTGAATGACACTGATGATGATAAATTCAGTTCTTATCCCATCGTTGGGCAACTTCCTATAATTGAAGATGATAGTCTACAATTTCTCCATGAAGACATTAAAGAAGCATGTATCTGCATTGGCAGATTTTCATCTGGAGAATTTAAGACGAAATGGCTGGGAAGAAATGCACTGAGTAATCAAGAATTTTGGAGCGCCACTAAATTTATTCCTGTCCTCAATCTTGTTTCTTCACTCAATACAAGTATACCTGATGTTGATGTAGATTCCTGTATAATTAGTGGTGTAGATCAACAAGGAAATCAAAGACGTTTGCCTTTATATAATTTTGTCAGAGATGTCGTGAGCTATGAAGAAAAGATAGCAACATCAAATTCTGTAGCAGACATGTTCAAAAGATTTTCTTCTCAATTGGATTTAGAAAATTGGCTGCAAAACATGACTGGCAATAAACACTTGATTTTCCGGGGTGACTACGGTGAAGAGCCTTTTATCAATCAACCAAAGGTTATTCAACTAATCACAGAAAAAGTGATCGCGATCGCCAATTCAGAACCAATTCGTCCTGATTGGACAGATAACACTATGTCTGCCTATGATTTGACTAGAGCGATCTCAATGCTAGGTTGGCACAATTATATTCCACCAGAATCGCGTCTACCGGGCGTCAAGTGGAAAAACCTTAAAAGTATTATCAGAGCTATGGGAACAGATCCAGCACGTTTCACAGATCTAGCTATCAAAGAGTTAGGTTTACAAAATACCCTCGATTCTGTTGTCATTCTCTCAAAAATTGGCAATGGGGTAACAATTCTCAGGAAGAGAACTGAAGCTGTTTATGTCGCTTTGGTACAGTTTGTTGTTCGTTCTCCAGAGAAGTTGGGACAGACTAAATTGCTGACGTTAAGTATGGCTTTAAAAGCAGCGAGAGCAAAAGCTCCAAGGGATCTGAACCGCGAAGTTGTGGAACTGGATGCTCGCATGGCAACGGAAGTCACTCAGATTCTACAAAAAGCACTGATGTCAGAATTAGTTTGAACCACATGGAGAGGAACGACAATATTATCGTTAAGCAGGCAGCAATGTTACTGACGTGTCTGACGGCTAAATTTTTCATGCTGATGTTGATAGTCAAGATAGCTACGCTTTTGCACTACGTACCAGAATCACAGTACAATCACTCTGACGAGAAATATTCTCTGGAATGTTTCCTTTAATTGTTTGTTGTAGAAGCCCTTCACGACTTGCCCCCAAAATAATGACATCACTGTTGTCAACGTTTGCACACTTAATGACTGCTTCACAAACAGAATTAGCGTGGATAGGAGTCACTGTCACTTCCCCACTGCCTTTACGCCTGAGAAAGCGGACAGCTTTTTCGAGTATTGTGGTGTCAGGAGTAGATTCCGTCGGCTGGAAAACTTGGCAGAGATTAATTTTAGGCGACGAACTTAGAGAAGCAAGCGCAGGTAGAAGTTGAATTGCTTGCCTGGAGTTAGGACCCCCTGCGATTGGTACCAACCAACGGTCAAAGGTTCTTTTTCCATTCAATTTAGCCAAGACAACATCACATCCTGCCTGTCGAATCACCGCATCTACAACTCGACTGAATACGCGACCGGGGGTGAGAGTGCTGCCTTTCCAGCCCATGAAAACTAGGTCAATATGTCGCTCTTTTACAGTCTCTAAAATTGCGGCTGCAGTATCATGTGCTACTCGTATCTGAGTATGGACGGGAATCTGCAAACTATTTCCTAACTGCACCGCCTGACGCAACAGTTGATCGCTAGTGGTGGTTTGTACTGGTGTTTCCGCAGGAGTGCAACTGCGAGGCACGATGATGACCTGCAAACATTCTAGTTCGTAGTTGCGCTGCTTGGCGATCGCTCCCGCAATTTCCAGTAAAGTCTTAGCTGTCTGTGGATGTGATAGCGGTAAAAGCAACCGCCCTTTGCCTGTCGAGGGGGCGCGAGTTTGGTAAACTACATACGAAGGTTCTGGTTTCGGTCCAGTCTGTTTGGTATCACCACTCAATCGCTCAGCTTCCACCCGAATGATGTCACTGCGCGTAATAATTCCTACTAACCTTCTTCCTTCTGTCACTGGCAAACAACTCAAGTCATAGTGATTGAGCAAATGCAACACATAAGCTAACGTTGCTGTTGGCTTCACCGTGACTGGTGCAGGTGTCATCACTTGAGCAATCAGTGTATCTCCACCTAACTGTTGTGATGCCTTGTCGGCGATATCTTTTTGAGTGACGATGCCAACGACTTTATCCTCTTCGACAACTGGAAAGTTGCGATGCTGGGATAGGGAAAACGTCTGCACCGCTTCATCCCAAGTCATCAAACTGGAGAGAGTTTCCACTCGTCGCTGCATGACATCTGCTGCACTTATACTTGCTAAAAGTCCTTCTGTGGTTGCGTCTTTTTCTAGGTGAATGCCATTCCACTCCAAAAGCAGATCGTAAAGCGATCCTGGCATCACTTTTTCTGCTACTAAGTAGGCAACCACCGAACCGATCATCAGCGGTAGTACTAAGTTAAAATTTGTCGTCATTTCAAAGACAATGACGATGCTAGTAATTGGCACTCTGGCTACGGCACTCAAAAACGTACCCATTCCCGCCAACGCATAAGTTGTGGGAGCAGTGACTCCTAGTATATTATGCTCTGCGATCCCAAACAAATAACCGAGAGCAGATCCTAAAAGCAAAGGAGGAACTAACAATCCTCCTGACGCTCCTGAACCATATGCGATTAATGTGAGAAGAAACTGAACCACAAAAACGACAAATACGACTTGAGGACTAAGTTCGCCAGCAGTCAGTACTTCTCGCAGTCCAGCACTATCACGGAAATCTGGCGGTAAAAAAGCGACTACTAACCCGCAGATTAACCCAGCTAAGCCGATCTTTAAAGGTGATCCAACGCGCAATCTGCTGCGGTTCAAATTCAGAAAAGCGATAATTCCTTTGTTAAATAAAGCCCCCAGCAACCCCGCTACGACTCCTAACAATAAATAGAAAGGAATTTCCTGGAGCGAAAAGTTGGTTCTCAACGCAGTCAACTCCAGAGTTAAGCTATGTCCTCCCAGCCACCTTGAAACAACCGCACCAATGAAAGAAGCGAGTATCGCTGTCCCCATCGTCAAGCCGGAGACATCCTGAAGGAGTTCTTCAACAACAAACAGGACTCCCGTAATTGGAGCATTAAACGCTGCCGCTAAACCAGCACCAGCACCAGCTGCAATCATTTGGCGGCGGTAATCTGGGGAAGTAGGAAATACACGACTCAGTTCATTGGCTAATGCTGCTCCCACCTGTAATGTTGGACCTTCTCGACCTAACGGTAAACCAGAACCTATTGCTATCACTGAGCTTAAAAGCTTGACCACAGCGACTCGTAAATCCAGTGCCATTGGTACTTTGGCAAGTACAGCTTTGACTTGGGAAATGCCGCTTCCAGAAGCCTCAGGAGCAAATTTTTCTATTAACCAACCACAGACGAGTCCGCCAACTAAACCAAACCCAGGTAGTACCAACCAAGCAGGTAGTATTTCAGTTGTATGGACTCGCCATGTGCCAAAAACACCCACACCTTGCTTTAAGAAAACTCCTGCTAGCGCTGAAACTAAACCAATTACACAAGCTTGAAAAATCGCAAAGCGCTTGGGTTGCAAAAGTTGGCGGTAGACCTTGAGCCAAAAAATCTTTCCCCTGACTAACATCTTTTAGTAATTACTTTTCTACTGATAAATTATTCGCCATGAGTGCGTTAAGGCACCTTTAAATGCCGTAAAGTTACTATCTATCTTTTTCATCATGAATGACTAAAGACAAGTGACAACTTTAACTTATAATTGATGTAGATTATAATTTAACACTTTAGTGCCAACGCGCCATCAAATTAATAATTTTATCTTCATGTCTTTCACTGATTGCCGTGAATTATTCTAAAAAATATTACTA
>JAQYWP010000470.1 GCA_029379285.1 Rhizonema sp. PD38 | reverse complement strand
ACTCTGCTTCCTCCCACCCCTAGAAGGACGTTAAAAAGGTACAATCAAGAAATTTCCTGTTTTTAACTGGTGAGCTTCCGCCTTTCATCTGTGTAACAATACACAAACCACCCAACGCGGACAAGTAATTCGGCAAGCGACAACAAGTGTGTTAATAGCTAAACTTTAAAGCCAGCAGTCAGGATTGAACTGACGACCTTCCGATTACAAGTCGGATGCACTACCACTGTGCTATGCTGGCGCACTTCTTACGTAAACAATCAAAATATTGTTTCAACGCAATATATTACATGATTATAATACCATAAGCAAGCCCTTTTTGCAATTTCTGAAAACTTTTTCTGCAATGGGGGAAGATAAATTAACCAAAACGGTATTTAACTATAGGCTAGAGAAAAAGAAAAATATCTGGTACAGTTTTAATACAGTAATTTTGGCACGCCCGGTACAGCAACGGAAAGGCAGAATTGTTCTTTACAGAGCACTCCTTATGGCAGCGTTGAGCGGACGAGATTTATTAAGTCTGGCGGATCTAAGTCCAACGGAAATTCAAGAACTCATGCAAATGGCAACTCAACTGAAATCACAACGGTTGAAGTTGCAGTGCAATAAAGTATTGGGGCTACTGTTCTCCAAGGCTTCAACTCGAACACGAGTGAGTTTTTCCGTCGCGATGTACCAACTGGGCGGACAAGTTATTGATCTCAATCCTAATGTGACTCAAGTGAGTCGGGGGGAACCCATCCAAGATACAGCAAGGGTTCTAGAACGATATTTAGATATTTTGGCAATTCGCACTTTTGCACAGCAAGATTTGGAAACTTTTGCCAAATATGCCAGGATTCCAGTCGTGAATGCTCTCACCGATTTAGAGCATCCTTGTCAGGTATTGGCTGATTTAATGACAATTCAAGAATGCTTTGGCACATGCGCTGGTTTAACATTGACCTATTTGGGTGATGGTAATAATGTCGCAAATTCCCTGATGCTGGGCTGTGCGTTGGTAGGAATGAATATTCGAGTTGCCACACCCATCGGTTATGAACCAAATGCAGCCGTCGTCGAAAAAGCACGCTCTTTTGCAGGCAACAAGACTGAAGTTATCCTCACTCATGACCCTGAAGCCGCAACGAAAGGTGTTCATGTACTTTACACTGATGTTTGGGCGAGTATGGGTCAAGAAGCGGAAGCGAACGACCGAATGCCTATTTTCCAACCTTACCAAATTAATGAGGATTTGTTAAGCCTTGCCAATGCAGAGGCAATTGTTTTACATTGCTTACCTGCCCATCGGGGAGAAGAAATTACTGATGAGGTTATAGAAGGTTCCCAGTCAAGAGTTTGGGATCAGGCGGAAAATCGTTTGCACGTCCAAAAAGCTTTGCTGGCGAGTATTTTAGGGGCAGAGTGATTTCGTGTACAGAGAAGTCCTTCTATTGAAGAAAGTTAGCGAAGGATTGGAAAGATTTATTGGGCTCAAAAGAGCTTTTTCACTTTGTCTGGGCGCGGTTCAGTGGCTAGCTCATCAATTTTGATTTGTATGCGCTCCTGAAGGTTTTCGGACAACTTTTTAAATTGTTTCAACGCAGCTTTGGAAAATTCTACTTTGTCACTCACGCAACGTGCTTTTTCATTTCTTTTTTAATTTCTTCCCAAGAAACCGTCCCATTTATTTTGATATCTTCTGTCCCCTGGTCATAGTCTCTAAGGTCTTTTTCGTCTTCTAGAAGTTCCAAAACTTCTTCTAAAGTACTTTCAGGAGCTATATCTAGATGAGCATGAATCAGTTTGATTAGTTCTTGTCCGTCGATTGTAGTTTCCATTTTTACACTTCTTGTAATTACTACGTTACTTTTCAGCATAGCTTTGAAAGCTTACTTCAGCAAAACGAGTACGAGAAGCATTTAAGGGGTCTAGGCTGGGAGTTTCTTGTGACGGTCTATAGTCAGGTACAGTTGGAAGCAAAGTTTTCTGATCCAATAGACACAAAAGTGAAGATTAATTATGCGTTCGTCAAAACCCCTGGTAGGGGCGAGGAAAGCCGTTCGCCCTTACATCATTTCCGGAGATGTCTAATGGTATCCAAGCCAAAGTGTTTACATTACAGTAATTTTCAGGTAAAGTCTGCTCTAGAGAAGTTTCTAAGAGCGCGAGCTTTACGTAAATAGACCACATTCGTAGGGGCGAACGGTGAGGCAGGACGCTCAGGAGGGTTTCCCGCTACGAGGGGACTGCGGAGCGCGATCTCCCTTGGGAGAAGACAAGGGAGACGTTTCTCTTCTCAAGAGCGGAGACGCTACGCGAACGAGACACTGCGCGCTCCCTTGCCTCAGGGCTGTTCGTCATTTTTCTTTCCGAATGCACACTCACTCCGCAATATGCCTCTTACGTCAACCTAGGCATAAGGATATTAAGAAGACTGAAAAGTTTTAAGAATTTTTGAGCTTTTAGGGCTGAGAGTGTCAAAAATCCAAAAAATATAGTGCGTAAGTGAGTTTTTTGTAGTACTAATGTTCTAGGAACCTTTGTATTTAACTCCTTACAAATTTATGGAGATTTTAACAGAAGCTCAACGAGAATTGTATGAATGGCTGGCGGAATACATCAGATTGCACCAGCACTCACCTTCAATTCGGCAGATGATGTTGGCGATGAATTTGAAGTCACCTGCACCAATTCAAAGTCGATTAGAACATCTACGCACTAAGGGGTACATTGAATGGAATGAAGGGAAAGCAAGGACAATTCGGATTTTGCGAACTATAAAGCAAGGTGTGCCAATTTTAGGCATGATCGCGGCTGGTGGTTTAATAGAACCATTCAGTGATGCTGTAGAACAACTCGACTTTTCTGATTTGTCTTTACCTCCTCAAACCTATGCTTTGCAGGTGACAGGCGATAGCATGATTGAAGATTTGATCGCTGATGGAGATTTGGTATTTCTCCGCCCGGTTCTAGAGCCAAATCACTTGAAAAATGGTACCATAGTCGCCGCGAGAGTGGATGGTCATGGTACCACATTGAAGCGGTTTTATCGACAAGGCGATCGCATCACTCTCAAACCTGCAAATCCCAAGTACAACCCAATTGAAGTAAACGCCATTCAAGTACAGGTGCAAGGTTCCCTTGTTGCAGTTTGGCGAAGTTACAACTGATATATCAGAAGTGTGTCGCGGGTTTAATTATAGATAACATCTGGGTACAGCCAACCCGCATGTCAAAACCGCCCGTACAAGAAGAGGATGGTGAGTTGTGACTCCCTTGCCGATGTAAGATTACCTATTCTCTTTTTGACTTACAAAAGCGTTCACAGCGAGGGAGCGGTTAATTAAATTAGGTATTCTACCCTGCGGGAAATGAGGAGTTGTGAGTTTTCTAAAAGAATAACTACCCACTAGCGACTCACAAATCCTCACTTCCCATTCCTCGCTTTCCTTAAATAATTGCAATTCTATGTATATAGCCCAGAATTCTGCAAAGCAATACCCCAGTTTTCATCTTAAATTACCACTCTCGTGTGAAAGTAAGGGCAGTTATCATCACCAACCATTACTAGGATGCCCAAGAATGCCAATTTCTTTGCAACTGCGTGCATATCAGCGACAAGCCGTCAATAACTGGTTTGCCAACAATGGCAGAGGTACGCTGAAAATGGCGACTGGTAGTGGAAAGACAATTACAGCACTCTCCGTCGTTTGCGAACTCTACAAGCAAATTGACTTACAGATGTTGCTGGTAATATGTCCCTATCGCCATCTCGTTACCCAATGGGCAAGAGAATGCGAAAAATTTAACTTGCAACCTATCTTAGCCTTCGAGAATTTACGCACTTGGCAGAACCAACTTTCTACCCAACTGTACAACGTGCGTTCCGGTTCTCAATCATTTCTCACAGTCATTGCTTCCAATTCTACTTTAATTGGAGATGGGTTTCAATCTCAACTTAAATATTTTCCTGAGAAGACTTTAATTATTGGAGACGAAGCACATAACTTAGGATCACCTAAATTAGAAGAAAGTTTACCCCGGCGTATTGGATTGCGACTGGCTTTGTCAGCTACACCAGAAAGGTATTTTGACGAAGGTGGAACCAGATCGTTGCTTGATTATTTTGGTCCTGTTCTCCAGCCTGAGTTTACCTTAAAAGATGCCATTACTCAAGGTGCTTTAGTACATTATCTTTATCATCCTATACCAGTAGAATTAACAGAATCAGAAAGCCTTGCCTACGCCAAACTAACCCAAAAAATTGGACGAGCGCTGCTGTTTCGAGGACGGGAAAATGCGGGATTGGCGTCCCTAGAAGATAATGAAGATTTGAAGCCGTTGTTGATGCAGCGAGCAAGGTTAATCGGTGCGGCTGAAAATAAGTTAAACGCTTTGCGTGAGTTAATGAGTACTCGTCGAGAAACCACTCATACGCTTTTCTATTGTAGTGATGGTTCACCAGAAGTGGGACAGCGTTCTAACTTGCACCAGCTTAAAGCTGTTACCAAAACTTTAGGAGTAGAAATAGGTTACAAAATCAGCGCATATACAGCACAAACATCTTTACAAGAAAGAGAAGTTTTGCGCCGTCAATTTGAAAGCGGAGAATTGCAAGGTTTGGTGGCAATTCGTTGTTTAGACGAAGGAGTCGATATCCCAGCAATTCAAACTGCTGTCATTTTAGCAAGTTCTGCTAATCCCCGCCAGTTTATCCAGCGACGTGGACGAGTTCTACGTCCTCACCCTGGTAAAGATCGTGCCACAATATTTGACATGATTGTCTTGCCACCAGATTTAGATAGGAATACTCTAGAAGTTGAACGCAATTTGCTGCGAAAGGAATTATTCAGGTTCGTCGAGTTTGCCGATTTAGCTGACAATGCGGGTGAAGCCAGAATGAAATTATTTAATTTACAAAAGCAATATGGATTATTAGATATGTAAACTATGGCACAACGGGCGGTGGTGTCAAGTCTTTCTTCACATCCAACTTCCCTCGGAAAGCGAAATAACTTTATATAATTAAGGTGCGTTTACGGATTGTGACAAGATTTACTGAATAGTAGAATATAGAAAAAATTGATTTACAAAAGCTAGATGACTAAGGAAACTAATATTGATGATGTTAATGAGCCTCAGCCCCATGCTCCAAGAGAAGTACAGGAAATTATTGAGCGGGTATGGCTACTTGAAAAAAGTAGAATCGATAAGAAAGTTAACAGTCATATTAACGATGATATTTTAGCGATTGTGAAGGAAGCAGTTCGATGAAGTTGGCTTCGATTAAGCTTTGCAACTTTCGCTCTTTTTATGGTAAAACACCGGAAATTATCCTGGCAACAGGAGAGGCTCGCAACACAACGATTATTCACGGCAATAATGGTGCGGGAAAAACTAGTCTGCTGAATGCGTTTACTTGGGTGTTATATGAGAAATTTAGTGCAGCTTTTGCATCAACTGAGCAGTTGGTTAATAAGCGTGCGATCGCCGAAGCAAAAATTGGGCAAGCTGTGGAATGCTGGGTAGAAGTAGAGTGGGAACATGACAACAAACGTTACAACGTGAAACGTCAGTGCCGAGCTTATAAAAATAAAACCGACGTCAATTTTGGTAAGACAGAATTAAGGATGCAGGTGGCTGGGGATGATGGACGTTGGTATTTCCCACCCCAGCAACCAGAGGAAGTGATTGGGCAAATTTTACCTACCAGTTTACATCAATACTTCTTCTTCGACGGAGAACGTATTGAAGCAATAGTGCGTTCTGATAAAAAAGCTGAGATTGCCGAAGCTACCAAAATTTTCTTAGGTGTAGAAGTCATTAACCGTTCCATCAATCATCTGAAGGAAGCGAAAAAAAGCTTAGAAAATGAGTTAAAAGCAATTGGAGATTCAGAAATTAAACAGCTTTTAACACAGCAGAGCCGAGTAGAACAGGAAATTGAGCGCATCACCAAACGACAAACAGAAATTCAACAAGAGTTAGAACATCAAGAAACTTTTAAAAAAGACACAAGTCACCATTTACGAGAACTAAGTGCGGCAAAGGAATTAGAAGAAAGACGACAAGAGCTTGAAAAACAAAAAACATCAAACCAAGAAAGTTTGAGAGAAAGTAGAGAAGAAATCAAAAAAGCTACGTCTACACGCGGTTACACTGTATTTTTATCGGAAACTACAGCCGACTTCCGAGTGATGATAAATGATTTGAAGCAGCAAGGTAAATTAACATCTGGAATTTCCCGAGAGTTTATAAATGACTTACTGAAATCTCAACGCTGTATTTGTGGTACAGACTTACATGCAGGAAAGCTGTCACACAATCATGTTAAGAAATTTTTGGATGCAGCTGGTTCTTCAGCAGTGGAAGAAACAGCTATTCGGCTCAGCGCTCAAGTGGATGAAATACACAAACAAGCACTCAGTTTTTGGGAAGAAGTTGACAGAGAGCAAGCTAGAATTAATCAGTTAAGACAAACGATTTCTCAAATAGAAAGTGAGCTAGATAATATTCAAGAACGGCTTCGCAAAAATACCAATGAAGAAATTAGTAGTCTCCAAAAGCGATTAGATGAAATTGAAGAAAAAATCAAACAGTTAATATTAGAACAAGGTGCTAATCAGCAAAAAATAGTTAACTACAAAAGTGAGTTGGCAGATTTGGGTAAACAAATCGCTAAGCAAAAACTCAATGAAGATAGGCAATTACTGGCACAGCGGCGCATTGCTGCTACTCAAGATGCTATTGAACGTTTAACTAGGGTTTGCTGAATAAGTTGAAAAAGATAACACTGTGGGGATTGTAAACT
>JAQYWP010000469.1 GCA_029379285.1 Rhizonema sp. PD38 | reverse complement strand
AAGGCTCTCGTTCAAGCTGTAACATTACTGCAAGAGTTGGAAGTGTCCCTCAAACAGGGAGCCGGAGCAGATTCTATGCTGCCTGCAATACTTGCAATTGCACGATTATTTAAACCGATCCAATCTACTTAAGGATCGCTCGCACAAACATAAACACCCCCTTTTCATCCGACAAATGCCAATGAAAAGGGGTTATTTATTGTTCATTCTTTGATTGTTAATTCAAGCGACAACTGACCAGGAGAGATATTTCCCCGTCCAAATTGGTGATAATTAAGGTGACAGCTACTGCACAAACAAACTAAGTTCTCCCATCTGTTATCAGATGGATCGCAATTCCAATGATGAACTTGAAGTGTATGAGCTCTACGTTGGGATTTTGTCCAATCAGGAGCAACAGTACCTGGTTGCAAGCAGAGTCTATTACATTTTTGACAGCGCCAACCAACCGCTGACTTCATAGCAGTTGCTAATTCCTTCCAATTTTCAGGATAGCGGCTCTTGCTCATTTTTCAACTTTGATGGTTGCTAAGAATTGTCTTTGTATAAACTTGAGCGATTTTATCTTATATATATGGATTTTGTGTATAGTCTCCACAAATTTTCTAAACCCCAGATTCAACTTAATTTTCGCACAACATAACTCTTACTCAAACTTCAAAACTTCTTCAATTTCTGCTAACTTTTGACGCAAAACTTCTTGAAGCTCTAGGAGTTGAGTTCGTTCGGCTTTCTTCAACGAGTTTAAAGAGAGTTTTTTCAGACGACGAGTCTCTTGTGATACTGGCTTAATTTTGGTTGCAGAAGTTGATGATGGCTGTGCCTGAGAAGCTATCACTTCACTCACTAATTTTCGGGTATCGCTGACAGATAATTTCTCTGTCATAACTTTTTGTGTAGTATTAACCCTAATTGACTGAGCTTTCTCTTCTGTGACTCCTAAATTTTTGGCTGAGAGTTTTTGTAGCGCTATTGCATGCACGCCTTTTAGTCCACTTCTAATGGCAGCTTTTATGTCTTCTGCCAGAGACAGCATCGGAAAAATGTTGGCATCAATAGAGGCGGGATTAAGCTGTAAATCTAATAGTAAGCCCAAAACTGCCTGCTCCTTTTCGCTTAGCTCCAAAGCCGATAAACCTGATTGTTGCTCTGAAACTTCAGCTGTCATTAGCTCTACAACAGAATTCATGCGTTTCTGTGCGTTCAAACGCCGCACTACTGTCGAGAGAATGCGGGGGATATCTTGAGGATCTAAATCAGTATTATTAGCCAATTCCCGCACGATCGCCTCCGCCTTATCGAGGGGATTTAAGTCTTCTCTATGTAAAGAAGTCAGTAGTGCTTTTCGGTGCAAGCTAACAGGTTCTGGAATGATGACAGCTTGGAGGTTCTGCCAACCCAAAGCTTTAGCACTGCGCCAACGCCGCTCCCCATCAAATAGCACTAGGTTTTCACGCTGAATGAGGATAATGGGCTGTAGCTGTCCATCAGTTACCATAGAACGTGACATGGATTCGATACTTTCGGGCAAAAATGTCTGTCTGGGCTGCTCTGGGTTAGATTGAATTTGCTCGACAGCAATGGACAGAACGCCTGACTGTGACTGGAGTTGCGCTCGCAGCAGTTGAATCTGTTCTTCCAACTCAGTAGAACCAAGGGCACGAAGTTCTTCAATCTCTGCTCTGAGTTGCTGAAGTTCTGACTCAGCTTCAGATAATTGCTGAGACTGCTTGGCTGCTGAAAAATAATTGCTCAGATCAGGAGATTTACGGGCGCTCATAATTATTTTGTTGTTTTCTTCTGATTCAGTGAACCCATCAAACCAGACAGGTGTGACGCGATTTCTTTAAAATCATCCTTAGCGGCATGGATGGGGCGGTAAAGATGTAGTGGTAAACCTTGACCACTGGCATTAACAAATTCAGCACTATCGCGAATAGCTGGAAAAGCACGGATATTCATCTGTGACAATTGAGATGGCAATGCAGAAAGCATCTGTCGATGAGCTGCTCGTCGAGAATCATATTGGTTTGGTACAAATCCTAGAATTTCCGGCTCAGGTTTTAAACGTAAATGTTTACAATGATAGTAATACCATTCCAGTAAATGAGCCGCTCCTTGAATTGACTTTGGTTCCAACTGCACGGGAATGACGATGTGAGTGCAAGCCGCTAATGCCATCAAAGGCAAAGGACCAAGGGTAGCTGGGCAGTCAAAGATAATTAAGTTATGCTCCAAAGGATAGTCAGTTAAGCGATCGCCCAGAAGGTAGGCTCCTCGTTTGTGCAAAACTAACTCATCTGCTGTTTGTGTTAGAACCATTCCGCCCTGACAGATAACTACTTTGTCGGTTTTTTCTGTCCAACAAGGAGTTAAAGGCCAAGAACCATCAAAGTTATCTCGCAGCACAGCGGCTAATGTGTGTTCTGGCTCTGGCGGACTCAATCCACAAAAGAGCGTTAGCGACCCCTGAGGGTCGAGATCCATGAGGGCTACATTGAAAGAGCGTTTCGCGAGTTCGTAGGCTAAATGAACTGAAAGCGTCGTTTTACCACTGCCACCAGCATTGCTTATTACAGCTAGTCGAATTTGCATGGTTTTTCTAGTAGTGCCAATTTCATCATATATCGAAAACAAAACATCATATATCGATATATGATGTTTTGGGTGATAAAGTTGGGATAAAGGTGAGGATTGAGGTCAGACAGTGTTGCGAGGTGAGAGCAAGCATAGTATGACGCTTGAATACCATAAAGCTTTCCTTCTGGACATACAGTAAGTGGAGGAAACGTCTGTCATGATTAGAGAAGAATTACTCTTTCCCAAGAAAGCACAGGAGCGCTCTAGCGAGTAGCGATGCTTAAGAAACTGCAATTGAAACGGTTTAAAAATTTTAAAGATGTCGAACTCATTCTCGGTCCATTAACCCTTTTAGTAGGAACAAATGCTTCTGGTAAAAGCAATATTCGAGATGCCTTTCGCTTTCTTCATGGCATTTCTCGCAATTACAGCTTTGCTGAAATTTTCGGGGAAAAATGGATTGAAGGGGGAGTTCTGCAATGGCGTGGTATTCGTGGCGGGACGCGAGAAGTAACTTTTGATGGTGCGAAGAGTTTTGCAATAGAAGTCTCATTTTCTCTTAAAGAAGGAACGGACGATTCCAAAGCAATTTACCAGATCGAAGTAGATTTAGGAACAAATAGCCTTGCTCCCAGTTTAATTACTGAGCGATTAACCATTGCAGGACAAGAAGATAATTTTTTTGAAGCGGAATCTGTTTCCTCTCAAGGGCAGAAAGACTTAATTGTTAAGGTTTTGAATCGTCCAGTAACAAATCACCTTACTCCTTTCACTCCTAACCGACCGATTGTTTCACAGCTAGCTGAACTGGTTACAGATATATCAATTGAGGAAAAAGCATTTGTTCGGTGGACCTCAATTAAAGGATTTGCAAAAGCTACGCTACAGGCTTTTAGTTCAATGCGGTTTTTAGATTTAAATCCAGATGCCATGCGGCTGCCTTCAATACCTGGGCAAACAATATTGGGAGATAGGGGTGAAAATCTATCTTCTGTATTGCAGAAAATTTGTGAAAACCCGGAAAGTAAACTTGCACTCCTGCAATGGGTACAAGAACTAACCCCGATGGATGCTATGGATTTTGAATTTCCTGCTGATTTTACAGGAAAAATATTGCTAACACTAATTGAGGAGAACGGGCAAAAAACATCTGCTATTAGTGCATCAGACGGCACATTACGTTTTCTAGCAATGATAGCTGCATTACTAAGACCAGAACCAGCACATTTCTATTTCTTTGAAGAACTGGACAACGGAATTCACCCCACCCGCTTACACCTGCTACTTCAACTTATCGAACATAAAGTTTCCCAAGGAACAATTCAAGTCGTAGCTACGACTCATTCACCGCAGTTGCTCAGACTTTTAAGTTCCCAATCATTAGAATATGCTTCATTAACCTATCGCCTCTCAAATAGATCTGATGCCCAAATCAAACGAATTCTTGACATAAGAGAAGCGCAACGTGTTATCAATGAACAAGATTTAGCACGTCTACATGAATCAGGGTGGTTGGAAGATGCAGTAGAGTTTCTGGAAGACGAGGATACAACTGAATGAATGTACTCGTGATTCCGGAGGATTTCCGCAAGGATCAATACATGCTTAAGCCAATATTCATGGCGATGATGAAGGAAGTAGGTAAACCCAACGCAAAAGTTAGAGTTTGTCAAGATCCACTTTTAGGAGGCGTCAGCGAAGCTCTGAAATGGGAACGCATTCAGGAAATTATCGTGCGGTACAAAGGCATGGTTAACCTGTTTCTACTTTGCGTAGATCGAGATGGTAAAAAAGGGAGAAAGGAAGCGCTTACGACTATTGAGCAGCAAGCAGCAAATATCTTAACTGGTGGTAGGTTACTGTTAGCAGAAAATGCTTGGCAGGAAATTGAAGTTTGGGTTTTAGCAGGTCATGATTTACTCAGTGATTGGAATTGGCAAGTAATTCGTAATGAAGTTAATCCCAAAGAAACCTACTTTCTTCCCTTATCCGGTGGAGGCGCAGGAGTTAGCAGATTTACTGACGCTTAAAGGGATTCCTGTGTGTATTTTGAATGCTTGTCAGTCGGGAAAGCAGGTTAAGGAGGGGGAAACAAGGGAATATGGGGACGAGGAGATAAAGGAGACAAGTTTAGGAAGTCGTCTGATGACTGCGGGGATGCAGATGGTGGTGGCAATGGGATATTCGGTAACTGTTTCTGCTGCCAAAATTGTGATGGAACAGCTTTATCGCCATTTGTTTGATAACAAAAATATTAATGAGGCGATACGTTTGGGTAGACGGGAATTATTTATGCAAAAGGGACGCCAAGCTTATTTTAATAAAACGATTGATTTAGAAGATTGGCTATTGCCAGTGATTTACACCAACAAGGCGGTTAACTTCAATTTGCGGGAATTTACACCCCAAGAGGAAGAGGAATATTTTGCATCTGTTAGCAGTAAATTTCGCTTTTCACAACCTGAATACGGCTTTATCGGGCGAGATTTGGAAATTCTCAAAGTTGAAAAAGCTTTACTGCGGCACAATATTTTGCTGTTGCAGGGAATGGGTGGAACTGGTAAAACAACTCTGTTAAATTATCTACGAGAATGGTGGCAGATTACCAATTTTACAAAAGATGTCTTTTATTTTGGTTATGACCAAAAGGCGTGGACACTGACACAAATTCTGTTTGAAATTGCAAAGTCGGTATATGACAGATTTGAGTTAGGGCGGTTTCAAGCGATGAATCAGGTAGTGCAGCTACAGAAATTAGTCGCCAAACTTCGCGCTGAGTCTTATGTGATTATTTTAGATAATTTTGAATCGTTGATAGGGCAACAATTAGCGATTCAAAATACTTTACCAGAGCATGAACGCAATCAAATTCAAGATTTTTTAACGCGGTTGCTTGGTGGTAAAACTTACATTGTATTGGGTTCTCGCAGTAGTGAGGAGTGGTTACAAGCAACGACGTTTAAACAAAATATCTATCAGTTGCAAGGGTTAGATAACGAATCACGTACCGTTTTGGCAGAGAAAATTTTAGAATGCAACGTGCCAGTAACCCGCATTCCGGAGATACGAGAAGATGAAGATTTTCAGAGATTAATGCAGGTGTTGGCAGGGTACCCATTGGCAATGGAAGTAGTGTTAGGAAATTTGAAAAAGCAATCGCCTCAAGAGATTTTGGCTTCTTTGCAAGCGGCAGATGTGAATCTGGATAGGGTGAGTGAGGATAAGACTAAAAGTATTTTGAAATGTGTGGAATATTCTCATAGTAATTTGTCGGCTGAGGTGCAGAAATTGTTGTTGTGTTTGGCTCCATTTAGTGGGTTTATTTTGCGTGACGCTCGTGATTATATCGAGGAATTACAAAAGCTGGAGGCGTTTCATGATTATGTTTTTGATAAGTTTGATGAAGCAATACAAGAAGCTATAAATTGGGGGTTGCTATCACCTGATTCAGAGGTTCCTATTTTACTAACGATTCAACCTGTTTTTCCCTACTTTTTGAAGGCTAAATTAGAAGCAACCAGTGACAATAATTATAAAGCTTTACAAGAGGGATTTAAAAATTTTTATAAATCTGTATCTGTTAATCTGCGAAATTTGATGATTTCTCAAGATATTCAAAAGCGAGAATGGGGTATATTATTCTGTAAACTAGAATATGAAAATCTATTCAAATCACTACAAATTTGTTTAGAATATAATGAAAATATTGATATATTCTTTTGTTTGTATGATTATTTTAATTTAATTCCTGATTATTACGGGGCTTTAAGGTTAGCAGAATTTGTATGCCAAGCTCTTGAAAAATATGCACTAAGTTTGTGGGAACAAGAGTTAAGTAATCAGAGGCTTTTAGCTTTGGAAAGGCTTGCTAATAGTTATCGAGAAACAAAGCAATATCAACAGGCAATAAAAATTTTTCAACAACTTTTGGATAGCTATCAAACGATTACAAATGAGGAAGATGGACATAAAAAACTTTTGTGTGCAAGTATCTACCATCATCTAGGAAACATTTATTTAGAGTTGCATCAGTTGGCAGAGGCGAAGAGTTACTTTCAAATGGCTCGGCAAATATTTATACAGTTTGACGATTACTATAAACAAGCCCTAATTTATCACAATTTGGGGACAGTTTATCAAGAGTCGCGGAACTTTGAAGAAGCTTTACGTAACTATCAAATAGCATTACAAACTTTAATTAAATTTGGTTATAGATATTC